>JANOWV010000621.1:0-4302 GCA_031418075.1 Actinomycetes bacterium | reverse complement strand
CACCGTCGAGAAGTACGGCGCACAGAGCAGCTCACGCCCCATCTCCTCGAGCACGATCCCGAGCTCGACGAACGTGAACCCCTGTCCGCCGTACTCCTCCGGGATGTGGAGGCTCTGGAGACCGAGCTCCTGGGCCATCTGGGTCCACACCGCCGGGTCGTAGCCTTCGGTGGTCTCCATCAGTCGCCGGACCTCGGACTCGGGCGACTTGGCCTCCATGAACTTACGGACAGCGTCGCGGAGCTGGTCCTGCTCGTCGGAGAACGCGAAGTTCACACTTGCTCCTTAGGTCCTGATCCGTCAGATCTTGGGTTCGCGCGGGAGGCCGAGCACCCGCTCGCCGATGATGTTGCGTTGGATCTCACTCGAGCCGGCGTAGATCGTCTCCGACCGGCTGAACATGAAGATCCGCTGGAACTCGCTGAGAGCGTAGGCGGTGCCGTCGCCCGCTGTCCTCTCGATGATCCCGGCGTCGGGACCGAGGACGTGCATCGCCCGCTCGCCCAGGGTCCGGTGCCAGTTGCTCCAGTACAGCTTGCCGATGCTCGCCTCGGGCCCGAGGACCCCGGTGTGCACGAGGCTCGTGAGCATCCGCATCCCGTTGTACTTCATCACCTGGACGCCGACGTACGAGTCGGCGAGCTCCTGGCGGATGACCGGATCGGCCGCGGCGCCGTTCGCCTGCGCCGCTTCGACGATCTCCTCCAGCTCTCGTTGGAACGCGAGCTGCTGGGACAAGAACGCGGTGCCGCGCTCGAACCCGAGCGTCGCCATCGCCACCTTCCAGCCCTCGCCCACCGGTCCGAGGACGTGGTCCTTGTGGGTGCGGGCGTCGTCGAAGAACACCTCGTTGAACTCTGCAGTGCCCGTCATCTGCTTCAGTGGCCGCACTTCGACGCCGGGTTGGTCCATCGGGATGAGCAGGTACGACAGGCCCTTGTGGCCCGTCGACTCCGGATCGGTGCGGGTCACGCAGAAGCACCATTGCGCGCGGTGCGCCAGGGTCGTCCACACCTTCTGACCGTTCACGACCCACTGGTCGCCGTCGAGCACGCCCTTGGTCTGGACGTTGGCGAGGTCCGAGCCCGCGTTGGGCTCCGAGAACCCCTGACACCACATCTCCTCGACCGATTGGATCTTCGGGAGGAACTGGCGCTTCTGCTCCTCGGTCCCGAACGCGAGCAGCGTCGGAGCGAACAGGCCCTCACCGAAGAAGCTCACCCGAGCCGGGGCGTTGGCCTTCGCATACTCCTCGCTGAAGATCACCTGCTCGGCGAAGCTCGCGTTCCGCCCGCCGTGCTCCTCGGGCCAGGAGAGGCCGAGCCACCGGTCCTTGCCGAGGAGCTTCTCCCATTCGACGCGCAAGTCCCAGGCGTGCTCGTCGGCCGGGCCGCCGCGTCCGCCGAGCGTGGCGAAGTCTCCGATGAGGTGCTCCGACAGCCAGCTGCGGATCTCGTCGCGGAAGGCCGCTTCTTCGGACGTGTCGACGAAGTCCATCGGTCGCGGACGCTACCCTCACCGCGGTGGCATCCGCACCTCGTCCCGCGCACTACGAGGACGCGTCGGTGCGCGTCGACAAGCTGATCGTCGGCCCGTTCGAGAACAACGTGTTCGTCGTGCGATGCAAACGCACAGGCGACGCAGTCCTCATCGACGCTGCCAACGAGCACGAGCTGCTGCTCGAGGTATCGCGGGCCACCGGTGTCCGGCGGGTGCTCACGACGCACGGACACTGGGACCACATCCAGGCGGTCACGGCCTTGCGCGACGCCGGCATCGAGATCGGCGTCGCCGAAGCCGACGCCGAGATGCTGCCGTCGTACGACTTCATCATCCCCGGTGACGAGGTCTACGAGGTCGGCGACCTCCGCATGCGCTCCGTGCACACCCCCGGGCACACCCCGGGATCCACCTCGTTCGTCCTCGAGGACACGCCGCTCCTGTTCACCGGCGACACCCTCTTTCCCGGGGGGCCCGGGCACACCCGCACGCCCGGCGCGAGCTTCGAGGAGATCATCGCCTCGATCGACCGCGGCTTGTTCACCCTGGCCCCCAGCACCTTGGTGCTCCCCGGCCACGGGCTGGACACCACGATCGGTGAAGAACGGCCGCACCTCGACGCGTGGATCGAGCGCGGCTGGTAGCACCTCAGCTGTGTCGGAGCGCGATGGCCTCGCGATAGACCGCGAGCGTGTTCGCGACGAACCGCTCCGGCGAGAACTCAGCGGCTCGGACCTTGCCGGCCCGAGCGAGCGCCGACCGCGTCTGGTCGTCGCGGAGGAGCTCGACGAGCGTCTCACCCCACGCCTCAGGATCCGTCGGACTCACATAGCGGGCCGCGTCACCACCCACCTCCCGCAGCACCGGGATGTCCGAGCACACCACGGCGGTCTCCTGCGCCATCGCTTCCACCACCGGGAGCCCAAAGCCTTCGTGCAGGCTCGGGAACGCCAGCAGATCGGCTCCCCGGTACAGCGCGACCAGCCGGTCCGCGCGGACCGGGCCGAGGAACCGCACCCGGTCGCCCAGCGCCTCCGCGTGACCCTGTTCCGCTTCGTCCGTGTGGAGCCACCCCTTCGGACCCACGATCGCCAGGCTGTGCGGGAGGTCGTGCGTGCGTACGACCGCCTGGAACGCCTCGAGGAGTGCGGTGAGGTTCTTCCTGGGCTCGCGCGTACCGACCCAGAGGACGTAGGGCCGTTCCCCGAGGCCCGCCGTCGAGCGGGCCGCTCGCACCACCCCGTCGCCGGCGACGACCTGCGAAGTCCCGTGATGGACGATGCGGATCTGGTCCATCGTCAGCGCACTGTGCGCGACGACCTCTTCGGCTGCCGCGGCCGTGGAGACGATCACCAGGTCGGCGCGTCGGTGTGCCGCCAACATCCCGCGTCGATGGAACACGAGTCCGCGACGGGGGAACGTCTCGGGGAGGAGCTCGGTCGCGGCATCGTGGACCGTGACGACGAGCGCCGCATCGCTCCGCGGCGGGACCGCGACCGAAGGGGCGTGCACCACGTCGATGCCGCGAAATGCCGAGTGCATCGACTGCAGCGACGGCATCCCGAGGAGATGCCAGGAGTCGTAGAGCACCGGGCGTGGGAGCGGGAACCGGATCGGTTCGAGGCCGAAGAGCCCGAACGCCGCGACGGCGCGCGAGATGGACTTGCGCCGATGGCGCGCGACGAAGGTGACGAGCTCGATGTCCTCGTCGTCGGCTCCCGGTTGAGGCAGTAGCCTCGCTAGCTCGGCCGTGTAGCGCCCGATCCCACCCGGGGGGTCTTGGAGCAGCTGCTCGAGGTTGAGGGCGACACGCATGATCCGGCTGCTTTCCATCCAACCCGTCGCCGAACGCGGAGGGTCGGACCAGGCGCTCGTTCGGTTGACCGCCAGCCTGCCATCGGGCGAGTTCGATTGCCATGTCGTGGTTCCCGCTGAGCCACCCCTGCGATCGCAGCTGGAGGCCGCAGGGGCCACCGTGCACGTGGTTCCCATGCGCCGCATCTCCACGAGCAATGCCATCGGCGGTTGGGCCCGGTACGCACTGGCCTGGCCGGTCTCGGTCCTGCGCCTCGCGCGGCTGACCCGCCGGCTCCGGGTCGACCTGCTCCACACCAATTCCTTGCATTCCTGGTATGGCTGGGCCGTCGCAAAGCTCACTCGCCGGCCGCACGCGTGGCACGCGCGCGAGATCGTGGTGCAGTCGACCGCGGCGCTCCGGCTCGAACGGCGACTCGCTCGCGGGGCGACCGTCGTGATCGCCGCCTCGCACGCGGTCGCGGCACAGCTCGATCCCGAGAACGTCGTCGTCGTGCACGAGTCGGTCGACCCCGCGGTGTTCACCCCGACGCGTGCCGGCCGCTTCCGTGCCCCGTCGGGGATCCCCGACGACGTCGCCCTCGTCGTCGCGGCCGGCCGGATCGACACCTGGAAGGGCATCGACGTGCTCCTCGACGCATGGCCGGCGGTGATCGCGGCGCGGAGCGACGCGCACCTCGTCGTCGCCGGCGGAGCGGTGCTCGGGAAAGAGACCTACGCGATCGAGCTGGAACGTCGGGCAACCGAGCTTTCCGGCGTCCACTGGACCGGACCGCTCGCAGACATCGCCGACCTGCTCGCCGACGCCGACGTGGTCGCCGTCCCCTCGACCGAGCCCGAGCCCTACGGTCTCGTCGCGGTCGAGGCGCTGGCCAGCGGCGCAGCCATCGTCGCGACCGACGCCGGGGGGATTCGCGAGATCGTCGACGCAGCACGCGCCGGCGCAGGCACCCTCGTACCGCCGTCGGATGCACCGGCGCTCGCCGC
>JANOWV010000620.1:0-3173 GCA_031418075.1 Actinomycetes bacterium | reverse complement strand
GAAGCACAGCGCGCGGCATTGGTCGGACTTGTGGAGAACGCGGTCGCGGTCGGCTACGACCGCGCCGACATCATCACGGCTCGCGACTGCTACGCACGCGAACCGCATCTCGGGCCGGGCGCACTCGCCGGAATGACGGTCCCCGACGAGCAGATCATCTGCCCCTGGACACCGCCTCTTGCCTTCGCCACCGAAGCGATCGCCAACGGCGCGTCGATCCACCGCGGACGTCCGCTCATCGGCGCGAACCGCGAGGGTGATGCGTGGCGGCTCGACACCCCGTCGGGACCTGTGCGTGCGGGCTGGGTCGTCAACGCGGCCGGCCTCAGCGCGGCGACCGTGGAGCAGATGCTCGGACATGACCCCAAGTTCGTGATCGCACCGCGACGCGGCGAGCTCATCGTCTTCGACAAGCTCGCCCGCCCACTCGTCCGCTCGATCCTCCTCCCCGTTCCAACCGGTCGCACCAAGGGCGTGCTCGTGGCGCCGACGGTCTTCGGCAACGTCCTGCTCGGACCGACAGCCGAGGACATCTCCGATCCTCACGACACCGCATCGACCGGCGCCGGGCTCGCGGCGCTGCTCGAACACGGAGCGCGGATCGTTCCGGAGCTCGTCCGCGAGGAGGTCACCGCCGTCTACGCGGGTGTGCGGGCGGCCACCGACGATCCCGACTACCGCCTCGAGTTCGACCCCGACGACTGCACGATCTGCCTCGGGGGGATCCGCTCGACCGGGCTCACCGCGTCCATGGCCCTCGCCGAATGGGTCGCCACCCGCCTCGGCCATGTTGGGCTCGACACCGCCGAGCGAGCGGACGCGCGTGGGGTGCGGATGCCCGACCTCGGCGAGCGCTCGGTGCGCGCCTACGAGGACGCCGACCGGATCGCAATCGATCCCGAATACGGCCGGATCCTCTGCCATTGCGAGCGGGTGACCGCGGGCGAGATTCGCGACACGTATGCGAGCGCGCTCCCGCCCGTCGATCTCGACGGCCTCCGCCGTCGGACCCGCACCGCGATGGGGCGATGCCAGGGCTTCTACTGCGCGGCCGCGGTCGATGAGCACACGGCGACCTTCTCGTGACCACCACGTCTGTCGATGTCGTCGTCGTGGGGAGCGGACCAGCGGGGCTCGCCGCCGCAGTCGCGCTGCGACGCCGCGGCGCCACCGTGACCGTGATCGAGCGGGAGACCACACCCGGAGGGATCCCGCGTCACACCCAGCACCCCGGATACGGCCTGGTGGAGTTCCACCGCATGCTCGCCGGACCCGAGTACGCACGTCGTTGGGTCGAGCGTGCGATCGATGCCGACGTGCGTCTTCACACCGAGACCACCGCCACTGGCTGGGTCAACGACGATGCCGTAACCAGAGTTCTCGATCTGACCTCGCCGGAGGGACGGACCTCCATCGAAGCGCGCGCAGTCGTGCTCGCCACTGGGACGCGCGAGCGACCACGCAGCGCCCGGCTGATCCCCGGCGATCGACCCGCGGGAGTCCTCACGACCGGCGCACTCCAACAGCTCGTCGCCGCCGGACGCCTCGGCCCTCGACGCCGCGCGGTGGTGGTCGGCGCCGAGCACGTGAGCTTCTCCGCGGTGTTGACCCTCGCCCACGCGGGCGCCACCACCGTCGCGATGACGACGACGGAGTCCCGTCATCAGTCGTTCGCAGTATTGCGGGCAGCCACGGCAGGACGCCATCGCGTGCCATTGCTCACCCGGACGGCGATCGGAGCGATCCGGGGGCGGGAGCGGGTCGAGCGCGTCGATCTCGTCGATGTCGACACCGGCACCACGCGGTCGGTCGAGTGCGACACGGTCGTGTTCACCGGCGGGTGGGTCCCCGATCACGAGCTCGCACGTCGGGGGGACATCGCGATCGACTCCGGGACGCGCGCACCCAGGGTCGACACCGGACTCCGCACGACCACCCCCGGAGTCTTCGCCGCCGGCAACCTCCTCCACGGCGCAGAGTCCGCTGCGGTGTGCGCCGCGAGCGGCGAGTGGACCGCTCGGGCTGTAGCCGACTGGCTTGCCGACGACACCCGCGGTTGGCCCACCGCGCGGGGCGTCGTCGTCGAGTGCGCCCCGCCGCTGCAATGGATCTCCCCCAACCTCGTCGTCCCGGGTGCTCGAGGCGTCCCCCACGGGCATTTCCTCGCCCGGAGCTCCTCGTTCGCCCGCCGCCCCGAGATCTCGGTCCATCAGGGCGACCGTGAGCTCTGGGCCGGTCGCCTCAGCCGCATGGTCCCGAACCGGTCGCTCCACGTGCCGGGCCAGTGGGTCGAACGGGTCGAGACGGGCGAATCGGTACGGATCAGCGTGTCAGGATGACCCACGCAGCGGGCAGGAAGAGGGGAAGCACCATGGCCGACACCAGCGGGATGCTCGACACCGAGGCAATCACCCGACTCATCGCGGATGACGAGGTCGACACGATCCTCGTGTGCTTCCCCGACCTCCAGGGTCGCCTCATGGGCAAGCGGGTCACCGGGCACTTCTTCCGGGACCATGTGCTCGGAGATGGGGTCGAGGCGTGCAATTACCTCCTCGCGCTCGACGTCGACATGACGCCACTCCCGGGATACGAGTTCGCGAATTGGGAGAAGGGTTACGGCGACTTCGTGTGCCAGCCCGACCTCGCCACCATGCGCCTCGTCCCGTGGCTCGAGAAGACCGCGCTGGTGCTGTGCGATCTGCTCGACGAGGACACGCGCGAGCCCGTCGAGGTCTCGCCCCGTCAGATGCTCAAGCGCCAGGTGGAGCGCGCGGCCGCAGCGGGCTATCTCGTGAACTGCGGCTCCGAGCTCGAGTTCTACCTCTTCCGTGAGTCGTACGAAGAGGCGCAAGCGAAAGGATTCGGCGGCCTCGAGTACCACTCGGCGTACATCGAGGACTACCACATCCTCCAGACGACGCGTGACGAGTACATCATCCGCGCGATCCGCAATGGCATCGACGGTGCAGGGATCCCGGTCGAGTTCTCCAAGGGCGAAGCCGGGCGCGGTCAACACGAGATCAACCTGCGCTATGCCGACGCGCTGACCATGGCCGACAACCACACCATCTACAAGAACGGCGCAAAGGAGATCGCCGGACTTCAGGGCCGCGCGCTCACCTTCATGGCGAAGTACGACATGGCCGAGTGCGGGTCGTCGTGCCACATCC
>JANOWV010000619.1:0-19031 GCA_031418075.1 Actinomycetes bacterium | reverse complement strand
GGGGGGGGGGGGGCCTGGGGCGCCGCGGGGGGGGGGGGGTGCGGGGGGGTGGCCCCCCGCGAGGGCGGGGCGCGTGCGCGCGGCCCGCCCCCCCCCCCCGCCCCCCCCCCCGCCGATCTCGTCGAAGGTCGTGGTGAAGGCGCCGTCGAGCATGACTCTGATCGCGCCGTGGGCGGGCATGAACGATGCCCAGCCGGGGGGTGCGGCGTCGAACATCGGGCTCTGCGCGACACCGACGTCGAGGAAGGGCAGCACCAAGATGATGTACAGACCACCGAGGCGACCGACGAGCGAACCTACGAGCACTCCGATCATCGCGTAGGTCAGGGCCACGAGCGCCGTCCCGGCCGCGAACGTCGGCCAGTCGCGCGGCACGAAGTCGAATGCCGTCACCCCGAGGGCGACACCGGTCGTCAAGAGCGACGCAAACGCGATCACCCCGAGGCGTCCTGCGAGGACCTCGCTCGGGCGAAACCCGGCGAGCGTGAGGCGGCGGTCGCCCTGGGCGGAGTCGGATACCACGAACAACCCCGCGAGCCCGGCGAGGAATGCGGCGGTGATCGACGCCATGATCGAACCATGCACGTCGATCATCGAGAGGATGGTGATCCCACGCCGGCCGCCCTCCAGGAGCTCGACCGGCGCGGGCTGGTCGGGGGTGACGACAAAGCTCAAGCTGATGAAGACGATGGGAAGACCGATGAGCAGCACCCACAGCACCGTGTTCCGGCGGTACTCTCGGAACGCGTAGCGCAGCCCGGCGGCAGTTCGGTCGAGCGACGCCAAGTGTCGCGTCCGCGGTGCGGGCGCGAGACGCGTCGTGACGACCAGGGCGATCAGCGCCGCGCTGAGCGCAGCGACTGCCCACAGCAAAGAGATCCCGAGGTCGCCGAGTGGGCCTGCGTGGCCGGACGCGACGTCGATGACGATCTGGGTGGGGAAGTGCAGTGGGAACACCCTGAGGACGGGATCCGTCTCGCGCATCGCGGGTCCGAAGAACACATCGAACATCCAGAAGAAGATGATGAGCAGGGATCCGTTCATCTCGGAGCGCACCAGCGCTCCCACCACCAGGCCGAGCGAGAGGTAGATGAGCCCGAACAGCGCGGTCGCGGCGATCGCACGGGGCGCGTCGGCGAAGCCGGTTCGAGCTGCCAACGCGACGAGCGCTCCCGCGGCGGCGACCGCCGCTAGGACCAGCCCAGATGCGAGCCGCCCCGCGACGACGTCGAACGCCCGTGCTCCCGCGATGACCAAGCGACGGTCTGCCTCGCGGGAGCCACTCACATGGAAGAACCCCGCGATCGCGGCGAGGATCGCCGCCGCCCAGCCCGCGCTGGCCGCCTCCAGCGACCCGGTGGTGCCCACCCCTCCGAGGATGTCGGAGAAGTCCTTCAGCGTTCCGGCGGACAGGGTGACGAACGCCACCGGCACCACCGCGAGCAGCACGAGGTTCAGGGGCCGCCGTGCGTACTCGGTCAATCCCCGCCGCGCGACCAGCCAGATCATCGCAACACTGCCCGGCCCTCGCGCAGGTCGTAGACGCGATCGAAGCGGTGCTCGTCGGTGATGAAGTGGCTGATGATCAACAATGACCGCCCACGGTCCCGTCGTTCGTCGGTGAGGTCCCAGAACCGCAGGTAGGTGTCCCAGTCGAAGCCCGCGTACGGCTCGTCGAGCAGCAGCACGTCAGGATCGGACAGCAACGCCAACCCGAGGTTGAGCTTGGCCCGGGTGCCACCCGAGAGCTCCGCGACCCGCACCGCAGCCCAGCGGGCGAAGCCCAACGTGTCGTAGATGCCACTCCGAGCCGCCTCGGTCTCGGTTGGGGCCATCCCATACGCGTGTGCGAAGAGCTCGAAGTGCTCGTCGCAGGTCAAGCGCTCGTACAGGATCGGCTCCTGTGGGCAGAAGCCCAGGCTCGTGGGACGTTGGACCGACCCCTCGTCGGCCGCCAGGCTTCCCACGAGGATCTGCATGACCGTGCTCTTGCCCGACCCGTTCTCACCGACCAGCCCGACGATCTCCCCCGGGTAGAGGTCCAGATCGACACCGCGCAGCACCGGTAGCGATCGTCGTCGTGGCCACGTCCCCGCCCGGTACGCCTTCGTGATGCCCCGCGCCGACAGGACCGGCTCGGCCGTTCTCGGCGCCGTCGGCGCTGCGCGGGGTCGCTCCGGTCCCGACTGCTCGACCTCGCCTGCGTTCACGGTCACCATCCCTCTGATCGAACCGGAATCGGTCGTCTGGCTTCGCTCGATCGCTGATCTCTGGACCGAGCGCTCGGGGGGCGTTCAGCTCGACGGGAGCTTCCACGAGAGCTTGGCGGTCCCCCCGAGTCCCGTGATGACGAGCCGCATCGAAGCCGAGACCGGGCCTGCACTGCGGAAGCGCAGTGTGCCCTCGCGATGATGACCGCCCGGTCCGTCGCCCTGGTAGGAGTCGACCGGCCACGGTGTGCCGTCGACGGTCAGCGTCGAGCGTCGCCGGAGGTCCACGTCCAGCGCACCCTCGTGAGTGTCGAGGATGATCGCGATCACCGCGCCGCGGCTGTTGACGCGGCGCGGTGACACCTCGACGGTGATCTCGTTGACCTCGGTGGTCTTGGTCGGCAGGCTCCGCGCCGCGGTCGCCGTGCCGACTGGGAGGACGAGCAACGCTGCCGCGACCAACAGCACGACACGGCGCGTCAGCGCATCGATTCTCATCGCCCTCAGAGATCCTTCTCGACCGTCGCATCGTTGCGATGCTGGTTGGCGTCGACACCCGCCATCATCATTCGCATCATCAGGAACATCATCGCCGTGCAGCCGACAGCCAAGAGCAAGAAGGCAGAGCTGATGACCCCGGTGGCTACCAACGAGACCGCGATGATGAGCATCGGGATGCAGCACAGGATCATCATCCAGCCATGACCGCCGTGGCCTGCGTGGTGGGTGTCGTCGAGACGCGGTTCGGTCATATCGAGCTCCTCTATGACGCTGGTGTCGGTTCGGTCATGCCGGGATCCCGGTCGGGACGGTGTGCTCCTCGAGCCGGGCGGAGGAGAACGCAGGGGTGGCCGGCGTGTGGCGGAGCCGTCGCGTCGCAAGTGCGATGCCGAGCGCGTTCACGCCCACGCCGACGATGACGAGCCAGACCTTGTAGTCGTAGAGGAAGGTCGCGGCACCGCTCGCGCCCAGGAAGGGCACCAAGTCGGCGATGTGGTGTGCACAGCACGCGATCATCCCGACCGCCGACGCTCCTGCGCCGCTACCGCTTGCCGCGGTGACTGCAGCCTGGAGGCGGTGACGGCGCCGGAGCTCGGTGAGCAATGCAACCTGGGTCGCGAACCCGGCCACGACGAGCACCAGGAGGTACCAGTCGGCGGCGATCTGGTCCCGGAGGTGGGTCCACGACCCGGACACCCCGGCGACCACCGCCACGTAGAAGGCGGCCATGGCGACCGCGGCGAGGACGCCAGCGATAAGGCTCCGACGTCCGAATTGCGGTCACCCAGCCGTAGCCCTTCGAGTGACAGGCATGACAGGGGAGGACTCGAGGCTCATGAGACCAGCCTCCTACTACGACAGACTGTCGTTGAAGGTACAACGGACCTCAGGACGAGGGACCTTGTTCCCAAATGCGTCGGGGCCCCGGCGTTGGCGTGGCGCGAGACTGGTGCCGATGGGATCGGAGCTCGGAGATGTCGCGGTCTTGTTCGCCGATCTCGCCGGTTACACAGCCCTGACCGAGGCGCACGGCGATGGACACGCCGCCGATGTGGCCGGCAGGTTTGCTTCCGTGGCAGCAACGGCGTTGGCTCCCGACGCTCGGATCGTCAAGACGATCGGCGACGCCGTGATGGTCGTCGCTCCGAACGGTCGGGCCGGGTTGGAGACGGCGCTCCGGTTGCTCCGGGCGGTCGACGACGAGCCGACGTTCCCGGGCGTGCGAGTGGGACTCGAAGTCGGACCGATCGTCGAGCGGGGTGACGACATCTTTGGTGCAACGGTGAATTTGGCCGCTCGCCTGGCGGGCCACGCGGCGGTCGGCAAACTCGTCGTGTCATCCGATGTCGTCGAGCTGGTCATCGCCGACGACAAGGTCACGGTCACCGCGCTCGGTCCGACTTACCTCAAGAACGTCGGAGAGCCGGTGGTGCTGTTCTCGATCGAGGACGACTTCCGGACGCCGCGCACGCAGGTGATGGATCCCGTCTGTCGGATGTTCGTAGACGGGGACGACGCGCCGGCGCGGCTGCCGTGGGGCGATCGAGTTTGGCTGTTCTGCTCGTTCGAGTGCGCGCAGGCGTTCGGCGAGGATCCGGATCGGTATGTCGCTGCCGAGAACTCCGGTTAGCGCTCCACGCTCCGGAGCTCGGGCGCGGCGCCGACCCGAGGCTCGGCTGTGCCGGCGACCTCGGGTGGGGTCTCGGGGAGTCGGAGTCGCTTCAGCATCAATGCGTTGACCGCGACGATGAAGCTCGAGCCGGACATCGAGAGGGCGGCGATCTCGGGACGGAGCACGAGCCCGACGATCGGGTCGAACACTCCTGCCGCGATGGGGAGTGCGATCGCGTTGTAGCCGATCGCCCATCCGAGGTTCTGCCGCATCTTGCGCAACGTGCCTCGTCCGATGGCCAACGCCGTCGCGATGTCGAGTGGATCCGATCGCATGAGGACCACATCGGCGGTCTCGATCGCGACGTCGGTGCCGGCGCCGATCGCGATCCCGAGGTCGGCCTGCGCGAGCGCCGGGGCGTCGTTGACACCGTCGCCGACCATCGCGACCTTGGTGCCATCGCGTTGGAGCTCGGCGATCTTCGCTGCCTTGTCGCCGGGGAGGACCTCGGCGATCACGGTGTCGATGCCGAGCTCACCCGCGATCCGGTTGGCCGTGGCCTGGTTGTCGCCGGTCAGCATGACCGCGCGGATCCCGGCTTCGTGGAGCGCGGCGATCGTCGCGGCCGAAGTCGGACGGGTGGCATCGGCAATTCCGATCACCGCGGCGGGACGGCCCTCGATCATCGCGACGACCGCAGTGCGCCCGCCTTCGGAGATCTCGCTCCACGCGCGCTGCATCGCGCCGAGCTCGACGCCCTCGCGCGCAACGAGCCTCGCGTTCCCGACGGCGACGTGTCGACCGTCGACCGTCGCACTCGCTCCTTCGCCGGGAACGGCTGCAAAGTCCTTCACCGGTTGTGTGGGAGACCCCTCCGCTTCGGCGAAGCGGACGATCGCCTCGGCCAGCGGGTGCTCCGACTCGCGCTCGAGTGCGGCGACGAGGCGCAGCGTCTCCGCGCGCTCGAAGTCGTCGGCGAGCACGAAGTCTGTCACCTCGGGCTCGCCCCTCGTGAGTGTGCCGGTCTTGTCGAAGACGACGACGTGGATGCGGGCTGCGGTCTCGATTCCGGTGGCGTGCTTGAACAGGACTCCCCGCTTCGCCCCGAGACCGGTGCCGACCATGATCGCGGTTGGCGTCGCGAGCCCCAACGCGTCGGGGCAGGTGATGACCACCACGGTGATCGCGAACAGCATCGCGTCCTGGATCGGGCGATCGCTGAACAGCGCCCAGGCACCGAAGGTGACGCCGCCACCGATGAGGGCGACGAAGACGAGCCAGAACGCGGCGCGATCCGCGAGGCGCTGCCCCGGCGCCTTGGAGTTCTGGGCCTCCTGGACGAGCTGCACGATCTGAGCGAGCGCGGTGTCGGCTCCCACCTTGGTCGCCCGGACCCGCAGCGTTCCGTTGCGATTGATCGTCGCCCCGATCACGGTGGATCCGGGGGCCTTGTGTACCGGGAGGCTCTCGCCCGTGACCATGGACTCGTCGATATCGCCCTCGCCCTCCTCGACGATGCCGTCGACGGCGAGCTTCGACCCGGGCCGAACGAGGAGCAGATCGCCGACGACGACCTCGGCCGTCGGCACCTCGACCTCCTCGCCATCTCGGAGGACGACCGCACGCGGGGGAGCGAGGTCCAGCAGTGCCCGGATTGCGTCGTTCGCGCCCCCGCGGGCGCGCATCTCGAACCAGTGACCCAGGAGCACGAACGCGGCGAGGACGCTCGCGGCCTCGTAGAAGACCTCGCCGCCGCCGGTCAGTGTGACGCCGAGCGAATACAGCCAGCCGGCACCGATCGCGACTGCGACCAAGACCATCATGTCGAGGGTTCGCGCCTTCAGCGCGCGAAGCGCACCCGAGAAGAAGATGGACGACGCGTAGAGGACGACCGGCAGGCTCAGGAGCAACGACCACACGTCGTCGCGGAGCCCGAACGGCGCCGCGACGGTGAATCCCAGGACGTCGCGGCCGATCGGTGACCACAACAGGATCGGGACCGAGAACACCGCTGCGATCAGGAAGCGGTTCCGCATGTCGCGGACCATGTCGTCCATCGACATCCCCGCATGACCAGGGTGGCCCATCACCGTTTCGGAAGTCGTCGGGCTTTCCGAAGCGTGACCCCCGTGGGTTTCCGCTTCGCCGTGATCGTCCCCGGCCAATGCCATCGGGTCGCCGAGATGTTGGGGGACGCTCTGCCCCGAGCAATGGAACCCGCACGCACGCACGCCGTCTCGCAACACCTCGAGGGAAGTCGTGGCTGGGTCGAACGTCACGGTGGCGGACTGCGCGACCGGGTTCGCTTCGACCGACAGGACACCGGGAATCCGGCCGATCGATGACTCGACGACCGCCTTCTCGCTCGCGCGATAGCAGCACAGGGTTTCGAGGACGACGGTCGTCGGGGCGGTCATCTGGTCACGGTAGCCAATCAACGACAGCGTGTCGTTGTTGCGCGGGCGCTGTGCTTTGTGCGGGCGCGCGGATCGTGACCACAATGGCGTGTGGCCAGACGGGGACGGGGCGAGCTCGAGGCACGGGTGATGGAAGTGCTCTGGGGTCACGACGGCCCGATTACCCCTCGCGACGTGCACTCGGTCGTCTCGACCGCGCGCCGCCCGCTCGCGTACACGACGGTCATGACGATCCTCGTACGCCTCTGGGAGAAGGGGATGCTCGAGCGGGAGGAACGAGGCCGGGCGTTCGCGTACCGGCCGGTCGCTGGGAAGGATGAGTGGACCGCCAGCCGGATGCACGATCTCCTCGACCAGGCCCGCGACCCGGCCGCCGCGCTGACCCACTTCGTGCAGTCGATCGACGCGCGGGAGGTGGTACACCTCCGCCACGCGCTCGATGGAAGACGACGCAAGTGATCCTCGCGTTGCTGATCCTCGGGCTGGTGCTCCTGGCCGTTCCAGGAGTTCTTCCTGAACCGCCTCGCCGTCTCCCGGCGCGGGAATGGACCCCCGTCGCGCTGCTTGCCTTGGTGGTCGGAGTGCTCGCATTGCTCTCGGGCTTGACCCTGGCCGCGCTACCGACGGTGGCGCCGGTGTTCGGGATCTCGGCGTTCGCGGATCGGTGTCGTGAGCTCCTCGCACCCTTTGCGATCGAGTCCGGCGTGTTCGACGTGCTCGCTGCGGGTCTGGCGATCCTGATCGCGTCGCGGATCACGTTTCGCGTAGTCCGTTCGGCTCGGGCCGCGCGACACGCTCGTATCGAGCCATGGCTCGGCGAGCACGAGCCGCGGGCCGGCTTCAATCTCGTCACCGTCCCGACCGACAGGATCCTCGCGTTCGGAGTTCCCGGTCGCACCCCGCAAGTGGTCCTCTCGACCGGTCTCATCGAACGGCTCGGTCCCGACGAGCTCGAAGCCGTGATCGGCCACGAGGCCGCGCATCTCCGTCTGCACCACCCGGCGATGGTCGCAGTGCTGCACGGGGTCGATGCCGGCGTCGGGGCCCTCCCGTTCGCCGCTCGCAGCGTGCAACGGCTGCGGACGGGACTCGAGGTCTGGGCCGATGCTGCGGTCGACCGTGACGCCACCGGCCGCCGGCGCGAGGCATTGTGCGCTGCCCTCGCCTGCGTCACCGCCCCATCGATCACGATGGGTGCACGGTCGGACGCCGAGCACCGCATCGGCCGTCTGCGGTGGGCACTGCGCCCACGGCCGGTGTACGCGCGATCAGCGGTCTACGCGTCGGTCTTGATCCTGAGTGTCGTCCTGGCCGTGACCGCAGTGGGGTGGTTCACCGACGCGCACCACGCGGTGGCGCTCGGAGCCCCGTGCGTCCACTGAGCTACTGCAGTGCGTCGTGGAGGATCTGATGGTTCGCACCTACCGCGTCGACGGCATGACCTGTGCGCATTGCGAGCGAGCAGTCCAGGTGAGCGTCGGCGCCGTCGATGGCGTCAGGTCCGTCGAGGTCGACGTCGAGCACGACGAGGTTCGAGTCGACGGTGACGCAGCAGACGACGCCATTCGCGCCGCGATCATCGCGGCGGGATACGAGGTGGTCGAGCCCCCCTGACCCGCTTCGTCAGCTTCGCAGCGCGGAGCGGAGCCGCTGATACTCGTCGTCGGTGATCTCGCCAGCGGCCAAGCGGCGCCGGAGGATGTCGTCGGGCGACTGCTCGCGGCGATTGCCCAGCACGCGCACGATTGCCCAGATCACGAGCCCCCAGAAGGCGGTCATCCCGAGGGCCATCACCCACCACCAGTCCTGCATCGATTCCCAGTTGCCCCAGTGCATTGCGTGTCCTCCTTCGGTGCAGCGAACTCGCTGCGCCCGACGATTGTCGTTCAGCAACGACACCCTGTCGTAGGGGAGAAGGTCACGACCTGGATGCGCGCCCCCCGGATCGGGGGAGGAGGGCCGGTTCAGACTCCGGAGCTGTGTGCAGGGGCGTTCTCCGTTGCCCTGAGCAGCACGTTCGTGTCCGCTAGGTCCGTCCAGTCCACTCAGTCACGCCGAGTTGATAGACAGCCAGATTGACAGCCAGCGACCACAACAGCGTTCGCGCACTGACGGGGCGCGACCTGGCAGCTCGCGGAGCCGCCGCCGGTCAGGCCTCGATCTTGCCGAGCTCGTCGTGAGCGAGGGCGGGCCGGGTGTGCGCGCCGGTGACGGCCTGCTCCTCCTGACCTACGACGTCGCGGCGGCCTCCCCGATCGAGAGGGCGATCACGTTCACCGGCTGAGTCTCGACGCAGACGAGTGCCTCGAATCCTCGTACCACCTCGAGCCTGCGTACCACCTCGAGTCTCGGTGGGTAGCGTGCGGTCCATGCGAACCAGGATCCTGCTCACGATCGGTGCGACCGCGGCCCTGCTCGGCTGCACGCTGGCCGCCAGCCTCACCATTGGGGGACCGGCCGCGGCGGCCGCGTCGTTCCCGGGCCAGAACGGCAAGATCGCCTTCGCACGCGACACGGGGACGCCGGCGATCTACGTGATGAACGCCGACGGGAGCAAGCCCCGCCGGATCGCGGCCAGCGGCTCCGACGCGCCCGCTCCGTCGTGGTCGGCCGACGGATCGAAGCTCGCGTTCGTGAAGCACGCGGGCCGGAGCGACGAGATCTACGTCTCGGACGCGCGGGGCAAGCACCTGCAGCGGCTCACGAGCAACCGGTTCACCGACGGCGCGCCCACCTGGTCGCCCGATGGCACGAAGATCGCCTTCACCCACTACGGCGCGGGCATCGACATCTTCGTGATGGATGCCGACGGGAAGCACCAGGTGAACCTCACCAACACCCCCGACAGCGACGAGGACGAGGCGACGTGGTCACCCGATGGCACGAAGATCGTGTTCACGAGCCTGACCGACAGCTCCCACAGCTCCGACGGCTCGATCCACATCACCGTCGACGCGATCAACCCCGACGGGACGGGTCGCCAGACCCTGGCCGCGAACGGTTCGGTGTCGAGCCCGAACTTCTCGCCCGACGGCACGAGGATCGCGTACCAGTCGACCGTCGGCGACGCGCTGCCACAGATCTACGTGATGAACGCCGACGGCACGAACACGGTTGATCTCACCAACCAGCCCGGCGAGATGTACTTCTCGCCGTCGTGGTCGCCCGACGGCACGAAGATTTTGTTCTACGCGTCGCGCCACGACGGCAGCATCCTCGACAGCCAGATCTACGTGATGGACGCCGCAGGCGGGAACGAGACCGCCCTCACCGACGAGCTCGGGACCATCGACCGCCACCCGAGCTGGCAACCGATTCTGGCCCCCTGAGTCGGGTACTCGACACCCAAGTCGACGAAGTGTTCGGCGTCCCCGGCGACGGGTAGAAGTCCCCACGTGCCCGTGACGACTGGATTGACAACTGCCCGCGATGCCAGCCGGGAAGGCCAAACGCGAGGCTCTGACCTGCGAAAACAGCGCCCTCGGCCGGACTCGAACCGGCGCACACGGCTCCGGAGGCCGATGCTCTATCCGCTGAGCTACGAGGGCGGGCGAGTCAGGGTACCAACTGGCTTCGACGATTCCCCGAGGCCAGCGGCGGCTCAGAGGTCGTGGCGGAAGAGGCGCGCCGCGTTGCCCCAGCAGATCTGCTCCACCTCACCGCGGGGGAGTCCGTCGAGGTGGCGCCGCAGGAACGGCTGGGTGTCGGGCCAGGTGGAGTCGGCGTGCGGGTAGTCGCTCTCGACGACGAGGTTCTCGACGCCGATGCGGTGCCGGGTGCTCCACGCCGACTCGTCATCGAGCGCGCAGAACCAGAAGTTGCGCCGCAGCACCTCGCTCGGCGTCTCGTCGACGCCGTCCCACGTGTGGAGGTAGCCCATCTGGTACTCGAAGCAGTGGTCGAGGCGGTCGATGAGTGCCGCCACCCAGCCGATGCCACCTTCGGAGAGACAGATCTTGATGTTCGGGTAGCGGACCGGGATGCGCGAGTAGAGCCAGTCGACCGCGGCGTACATGCCGTAGGCGAAGAAGAGGACCGCGATGGTCTCGGGTGGTGCGTCGGGCGTGGTCGACGGCGTCGACGATGACGAGCCCACATGGAGGCAGATCACCGTCTCGGTCTCTTCGCATGCGGCGAGGAACGGGTCCCAGTAGCCGGTGTGGATCGACGGGAGACCGAGGCCGTCGGGGCTCTCCGAGAACGTGACCGCCTTGAACCCGCGCTCGGCGTTGCGACGGATCTCGGTGGCGGCGACGTCGGGGTCGCGCAGCCACGGCAGCTGCATGGGGATCATCCGCGAGGGGTCGGTGCCGCACCACTCCTCGAGCATCCAGTCGTTCCACGCACGCATCGCCGCCAGGCCGAGGTCGGGGTCGGCGGGGAGGAGGGACAGTCGCTGGCCAACGAAGCCCGGGAGGAACGACGGGAAGCAGACGCTCGCGGCGATGCCGTTGAGGTCCATGTCGGCGTGCCGGGCGCGGATGTCCCAGGCGCCGGCGCGCATCTCGTCGAAGCGGGTGGGCTCGAAGCCGTACTCCGACGACGGGCGCCCCGCTACCGCGTTGAAGCCCACGTTCGGGATGAGCTCGCCGTTCCAGAGCCAACGCTGCCCGCCGTCGTCGGTCTCCACGACCCTCGGTGCCTGCTCCGCGTACGCCAAGGGGAACCGGCCGTCGAACAGATGGGGGGGCTCCACGATGTGGTCGTCCGTCGAGATGACCGGGCAGAACACCTCGCGCGGTTCGGGCTCGGGCAGGAACGTGACCTTCCCGCTGCGCTCGCCTCCGCCGCCGAAGGCGTCCATGTTGGAGAGCTCGTCGATCGTGACCGGCATGCCCGGGAGTGTCGCAGATCCGGGAAGGTGATCCCGTCGCCGCCCCTGCGGATTTCTCCTGCGCGCCTTGACAGGCGAACATACGTTCGATAGAGTGATAGCTACGGGTCGTGGAAGCCCGCCCTCCTTCCGCCGTTCGACTGCGAGCACCGGACACGATCCGGTGTTCGCCTGGTGAGCCTCGGCTCGGAGCGGTGAGCGCAGTGGGTACCACGACTCCTTCGGATCTCGATGAGATGGCGGGCACGCCGAGCGGCCACGGGCCGACGCGGGTCCCTCGCCTCGGTGAGGTCCGTCGTGCGGTCGGTGTGCTGCGGGCGTTCTCGGAGGGGATCGAACCGGGGTGCCTCGATGCGAGCACCGCGGCCGGCATGGTCGAGCTGTTCGGGGAGGCGTCGAAGGTCTGCTCTGCCGTGACGACCCTCCTGGCCGGGCGAGTGGCGCAGACCAAGGTGTGGGCTCGTGCGGGTGCACGCACACCCGCGGAGTGGGTGTCGCGGGCCACGGGCGCGCCGATGGGCCAGGCGATCGGGATCCTCGAGACCGCCGAGCGCCTTGCCGAGCTGCCCGCGACCGAGCGTGCGCTGCGGTCGGGTGCGCTCTCCGCTGCGCAGGCCCGTTCGATCACAGAAGCCGCAGCGATGGACCCGGGCGTGGAGGCCGAGCTGCTTGCCGCCGCGCCGCGGTCGTCGGTGCGGGGGCTCGAGCTCGTCGCCCGCGCCGCGAAGGCCGCCGCCGACCCGGCCGCGGCGGAGCGCCGCTACCAGGCCGCCCACCGCAACCGCGACCTGTCCACCTGGGTCGACCCCGAAGGGGCGGGTCGGCTGGCGTGGCGGGGGACCCCCGACACGCTGGCCCGGTTGCGGCACACGTTGGCGCCGTGGGTCAAGGCCCAGCTGGCCGCGGTGCGCGCCGAGGGCCGCGACGAGACGTACGGGGCGTGCGCGTCCGACGCGCTGGTCGCCATGGCCGACGGTGCCAACGACCCGGGCGCATCGCGCCCCGCCGGATGCGGGCACGAGCTGCTGGTGCGGGCCGACCTCCACGAGCTGGCCCGGCCCCACGCGGAGCCCCATGAGCTCGCATCGATCGAGGGCGGTGGCCCGATCCCCGACTCGATCCTCGCGGCCATCCTCGACGAGCACCCGATCGTGAAGGTCGCGATCACGCGCGGACGTGAGATCGCGACCATCGCGCACCTCGGCAGGAAGGCCGATACCTACCTGCGCAGCGCGCTCGCGTTCCGCGACCCGGTGTGCGCGGTCGAGGGCTGCGACTGCGCCTCGGGATTGGAGGACCACCACATCGTTGCGGTGGCCGATGGTGGCATCACCTCACTCGCCAACACCGTCCGCCTGTGCGGGCACCATCACGACCGCATCACGTACGACGGCTGCCGGCTTGTCGGCTCCCATCGGGAGGGATGGCGCCTCGTCGCCCCCGACGGTGCAGGCGGACCCGATCCGCCGGCGCGATGACGACGAGACGGGACGACGGCTCGGTCCCCGCACGCGTCGCGTCAGTCGAGGACGTCGGGTTGGTCTCGCACGAGCATGCGCACCGCGCCGTTCCAGTAGGCGTCGAGCGCATGCGTCCGGAATGCGTCGCGCAGCGCCCCCCGGTGCTCGGGTGCGATCTCGCGTGTCGGGATGCCACTGACGAGCGCGTCGGCGGTCAATCGGCACATCCGGTCGAACGTCGCCGCCCGATAGGCGGCTTCCTCGATCGAGGCACCGATCACGATCGCGCCATGGTTCGCGAGGATGATCCCGTCGGCATCTCCGATCTCCGCGGCGAGGGAGGCGCCGGCGTCGGTATCGAGGACCTGTCCGTCGTATTCGTCGACGAGCGCGAGCGCCCCGTCGAACATGCACGCGGCCTGATGGGTGATCTCGGGCAGCCGACCCATCGTCGCCAACAGGGTCGCGTGGTACGGGTGGTTGTGGACGACGACCCGGGCCTCCGGGCGACGAGCGTGCAACCCGGTGTGCAGGAAGATCGCCGGGCTCACATCCCACGAGCCGTCCACGATCGCTCCGTCGGGACCGACCCGCACGAGGTCCCGCGTGCGGACCTCGTTCCACCAAAGTCCCCAGGGGCTGGCGAGCAGCGACCCGTCGTCGTCGGCCACCGTGATGTGCCCGGCCATGTTCTCGTGGAAGTCGATCCCCGCGAGGATCCGGTGCAGGCACCCGAGCTTCTGGGCCTCAGTCAGGTCGACGCCCGGGGGCATCGCCCGCGGCTCGAACCGCTCCTCGCTCACACGACGGCACCGTAGTCCCGGTACCGTCGCTCCCCGATGAGCACCCTGGCCCAGATCGTCGCGGGTCACGCCGCAACCCGCCCACACGAGACCGCGTTCGTCGACGATCGCGGCGAGACCACGTGGCGGGACTACGACGAGCGGTCGGCTGGGCTGGCGCGGACGCTGGTCGGCAGCGGCGTCGCGCCGGGGGACCGGGTCGCGGTCCTCCTGCCGGACGGTGCTCCGGTGCACATCTGTTACCTCGGCATCGAGAAGGTGGGCGGGGTCATCGTCGGCATCGGTCCACGGGCCGGTGATCGCGAGATCGAGCACCTGCTGGAGAAGAGCGGCGCGCGGCTCCTGCTCGCCGCGGCGGACCGAGCCTCGCTTGCCTCCCGGCTCGGCATCGCGCACCGAATCGTGGGCGACGACGAGCTTCGCTACGGCGTGGACCCGGCAGGAAGCGCCGCGATCGAAGCGCGGGGAGTTGGTCGTAGCGACCTCTGGCTGCTCAACAGCACGTCGGGGACGACCGGGATGCCGAAGTGCGTGATGCACGACCAGGCGCGCTGGTTCGCGTTCCATGAGCTCGCGGTCGGGGCAGGCGCGCTCCGCGCCGGCGATGTCTTCATGAGTGTCGTCCCGGCACCCTTCGGATTCGGGATCTGGACTGCACACGTCACGCCGACGCTGCTCGGCGCGCCGTGTGTGCTCACGGACCGCTTCGATGCCGATGCTTGCCTCGAGCTGATCGAGCGACATCGCGTCAGCGTCCTGGCCGCGGTGTCGACCCAGCTGGTGATGCTCGTCAACTCGCCGAGCTATGCGACGCGAGACCTGTCCAGTTTGCGGGTCGTGTTCACCGGCGGTGAGATGGTCCCGTACGCCGCGGTCGCCGAGCTCGAGGACCGGACGGGGTGTGCCGTCCTCCAGTTCTACGGCTCGAACGAGACCGGGGCGTTGTCGCGTACGACGCTCAACGACGACCGAGAGCGGCGCCTCCGCACCGCGGGGAAGATCATCCCGCACATGAAGGTGCGCCTCCTCGACGAACGACACGACGACGGTGACGCCGCCGTCGTGCGGGACGTCACGGCAGTGGGCGGGCCCGGCATCGCGGTCTGTCGCGGGCCGCTGACGTGCCTCGGGTACTACGACGACCCCGACGCCAACGCCATGCTCGTGACCGCCGACGGATGGATGCGTACGGGCGACGTGTGCACGATCGACCCGGACGGTTATCTGCGCGTCGTGGGCCGCGCGTCGGACTTCATCATCCGGGGCGGCAAGAACATCAGCGCCGCGCAGGTGGAGGAGGAGATGGCCACGCACCCATCGGTTGCGCTCGTCGCCGTGGTCGCGATGCCCGACCCGGTGTTCGGTGAGCGCGTGTGCGCGTTCGTCGAGCTGCGCGACCCATCCGGCGATGCCCCGGAGCTCACCCTCGAGGACGTGCGTGCGCACCTCGCAGCGCGAGGCGTGGGGAAAGAGCTGTGGCCGGAACGGCTCGAGGTGCTGGCGGCGATCCCCCGCGCATCGGGAGGCAAGATCGCGAAGGGGGAGCTGCGATCGATCGCCGCCGACCTACCAGATGCAGGTGGCTGAGCAGACTCAGGCGGTGCCGAAGGCGGGGACGACACCCCGTGCGCCCACCGGAGCGGGCCGGCGAGCCGCGACCTCCGCGACCTGGTCGGCGGTGAACACCGCGCGCAGGCTCGTGATCGCGATCTCGAGCTGGTCGAGGTCGGGCTCGCGCGTCGTGAGCTTCTGGAGCAGCAGTCCCGGCTTCATGATGACCCGGACCCACGTGCGGTCCATGTGGCGGGCCGAGAACCGGATGACCTCGTAGGCGAGTCCGGCCACGAGCGGGATGAGCACGATCCGTGAGGCAACCAGGATCGGCAGCGCCGGACGCCCGACGAACGAGTACACGAAGATCGTCGTGACCATGACGGTGAGGAGGAAGTTCGTCCCGCAGCGGACGTGCTGGGTCGTGAACTGCTGCGCCGACTCCGGCGTGAGCTCGGCCCCGTTCTCGTACGCGGCGATCACCTTGTGCTCGGCGCCGTGGTACATGAACACGCGCTTGATGTCGGGGAGGAAACCGATCCCGATGAGATAGGCGAGGAAGATCGTCATCCGTACGCCACCTTCGACGAGGTGGTACGAGAACCCCTCGATGCCGAGCGCGTTGCCGAGCGCGCTGGTGCCGAGCGCTGGTGCGACGAGGAAGATCGCACTGAAGAGGATCATCGAGATCGCCATCGTGATGCCCATGGCGCGCGACGAGATGCGCTCGTCTTCGGGGAGCTGGCGGTCGGCCGACCAGGTGAGCGCCTTGAAGCCCAGTCCGAGCGACTCGCCGAGGGACATCACGCCCCGCATGATCGGGACCTTCGACCACCGCTGCGCCCAGCTCGGGGCATCGTGGACCGCGAGCTCGATCTCGCCTTCGGGGGTGCGGACCGCGACTGCCCAGGTGTCGGCGCCGCGCATCATCACGCCTTCCATGACGGCCTGGCCGCCCATGAAGCGTTGCTCGGTGTCGGGCATGGTCGTTCCTTCCCGGTCGGGTCGGTTCGGCTCAGCTCTGCTTGGCGGCGGACTTGGCGAGGCGGCGCTGGTAGCGCTCGACCCGGCCGCCGGTGTCCACCAGCTTCTGCTTGCCCGTGTAGAAGGGGTGGCACTCGGAGCACAGCTCGGCGCGCAGGCTCGGGACCGTGGAGCGGGTCTCGAACTCGTTGCCGCAGGAGCAGTGGACCGTGCAGATGACGTACTCGGGGTGCGTGTCGGTCTTCATGACCATCCAGTCTACGGCAGATTCGGGGCCGTTCTTCACCGGGCTTTGTTTGGGGCCTCGGGACTCAGCCGGCGAGGCTGGGCGCCTTCGCGACCTCGGCGAGGAACTCGGCATTGCTGGCAGTGGTCCGGATCTTCTCGATCAGGAGGTCGAGCCCGCGTCCGGATCCACCGCTGTCGCTGTCGAGGGCACTGAGCACCCGGCGCAGCTTCCACACCTGGTTCAGCTGGTTGCGCTCGAAGAGGAGCTCCTCGTGGCGGGTGCTCGATGCCTCGACGTCGATCGCGGGGTAGATCCTGCGCTCGGCGAGGCGACGGTCGAGGCGCAGCTCCATGTTGCCGGTGCCCTTGAACTCCTCGAAGATCACCTCGTCCATCCGGCTGCCGGTCTCGACGAGTGCCGTCGCGATGATCGTGAGCGACCCACCTTCTTCGATGTTTCGAGCAGCACCGAAGAACCGCTTCGGGGGATACAGCGCCGTGGAGTCGACACCACCTGAGAGGATGCGACCTGAGGCCGGGGCCGCGAGGTTGTACGCACGGGCGAGACGGGTGATTCCGTCGAGGATGATCACGACGTCCTTCCCCATCTCGACGAGGCGCTTCGCCCGATCGATCGTGAGCTCGGCCACCGCGGTGTGCTCGTCGGAGGGGCGGTCGAACGTGCTCGCGACGACCTCGCCCTTGATCACGTGGCGGCGCATGTCGGTGACCTCTTCGGGCCGCTCGTCGACGAGCAGGACCATGAGGTGCACTTCGGGGTTGTTGCGCTCCACCGAGTAGACGATCTGCTTCAGGATCGTGGTCTTGCCCGCCTTCGGCGGAGACACGACCAGCCCACGCTGACCCTTGCCGATCGGCGAGATCAGGTCGACGATGCGACCGGTCGCCTCGGCGGGGTTGTCCTCGAGCTCGAGGTGCAGCGGCTCGTCGGGGAAGAGCGCCGTCAGGTCCTCGAAGCGCCGGCGGTTCTTGGCTTCGTCGGGTGACATCCCGTTGACCGTGTCGACGCGTAGCAACGCGGGGTACTTCTCGTTGCTCGCCTGCGGGCGACAGAACCCCTCGACCGCGTCGCCCCGACGGAGGTTGAAGCGGCGTACCTGCGACGCCGAGACGTAGACGTCGCCGGCGCTGGGGAGGTAGCCCTTCGTGCGGAGGAACCCGTAGCCCTCGTCCTTGAACTCGAGGACGCCGCGCACCTCGACGGGGTCGCCGACCGGTTCGCGGTCGGCGTTGCCGCCGCCCTGGCGTTCGTTGCCACCCTGCTGGCGGTCGTTGCCGCTGCCCTGGCGTTCGTTACCACCGCCCTGGCGTTCATTGCCGCCGTCGGACTGGCCGCCGCGACCGCGACGGCGGCGACGACGGTTGGAGGAGCGGGTCTGGTTCCCGTCGCCGTAGGACGCACGTTCGTCCTCGGGATCGATGTCGACCTTGGGACGACCGCTCGGCTGCTGACGCTCCGGGGAGCCCGCGTCGGCGTCGCCGGAATCGGAGCCTGAATCACCGGAGCTGGAGCCACCGGAGCTGGAGCCACCGGACGTACGTCGGGGCCTCGGCGCGACCTCGGGATCGTCGGCGTCGGAACCCGCTGCGAGGGCGGCTTCCTCGGCGGCGAGCGCCTCGATCGAGTCGGCCTCGGGCTGGGATGCCTTCGCTGAGCGGACGGTCGTGCGCTTCGACCCGTTGGCGTCGCTCGCCTTGCTGTCATTCGCCGTGCTGTCGTTGGGCGTGCCGGAATCGGACGTTCCGCGGCCCGGGGCGTCCGCGTTCGCGGCGGCGCTCAAGATGGCCTCGATCAGCTCGGCCTTGCGCATGCGGGTCGGGGCCTTGACCCCGATCGCACCAGCGATCGCGTGCAGCTGCTCGCGGTCTTTGCCGTCGAGGGCGGAACGGTCGATCTCAGTGGTGCTCATCAGCTGGTGATGCTCCTCGGTGAGGGAGCGGTGCGTCCCGAGACCGGGTCCGGATGGACCAGGGGGGAAGCACCGGGTTGCCAACGGCCTGCGTGTACCGCGGATCGCGGTGGTTGCTGGACCGAGCGGATGCGCCCCGGTGCGCACGACGAACGAGACGTCGAACATCGTGGTCCCAAGCGGGGGGCCGGGGATCGCCGCACCGACGCGGCGGAACACACCCAGCATAGAGGCCGTTACCCCGGCGGGCAACCATCCGGGACGCAGGCCGTCCTTGGCCTGCGTCTTCGTCGTCGTCAGGCGAGGAGGCGAGCCATGAGCGCGTGTCCCGCGACCGGCGTGCATCCGGCGACGCCGGCTTCGCTGTACGCGCCGCCGGGACCGGGTGTCGTCGAGTCGAACAGGAGATAGGGGACGGGATCCGACGTGTGTGTCCGCAACGCGCAGGGCGTCGCATGGTCGGGCAAGAGGAGGATCCGGTAGGGCTCGTCGCCGAGCGA
>JANOWV010000618.1:0-2610 GCA_031418075.1 Actinomycetes bacterium | reverse complement strand
CGCCCCGATGACGACGGCACCGAGATCCGGGTGGTCTCGCAAGCAGGTGGCGAGCTCGGCACAGAGCTCGGCGTTGAGTGCGTTCCTCCGCTCGGGTCGATCGATCTGCGCAACGCCGACATCGTCGCGGATGTCCCAGAGGATTGGCACTCAGGACTCGTCGATCAACGCGATCAGGTCGCCCTCCTGGACCACGTCTTCGGGTGCGACATGCAACTCGCGCACGACACCCGGGACCTCGGTGATGACCGGGATCTCCATCTTCATCGACTCGAGGATCACGAGCTCGTCGCCTTCGGCGATCAGCTGACCTTCCTCGACGCGGACCTGCCAGACGTTGGCCGTGATCTCGGCGCGGATCTCGTGCATGCGCGGCAGCGTAGCGTCAGGGTCGCTCGGGGTCGTCTCCCGCACGGGCAGCCGACTCGACACCGCCGGCCCTCCTGATGAGAAGCAACCACGCGAGTCCCGCGCCGACCTGGACCACACCCGCGGCGAGGAGCGGGATCCGAGGAGTCCCGAGCTCCGTGAGCACACCGCCGGCCATGACCCCCACCACCATGCCGACACTGCTCATCAGTCCGAACACCCCGGTCACCCGACCCAGCAGCTCGTCTGGAACGAGTCGTTGCCGCAGACTCACCATCTGCGTGTTGGCCAACGCGAAGCCGATACCCCACACGGCCTGAGCAACAGCTGCGGCGACGAGCACCGGGGAGACACCCGTCAGGACCAGCGCCACTCCGCTCACGATGACGGCACCGACCAGCACATTCCCTGCTCCGAGTGCTCGCTCGAGCCGACCGGTGACCAGGTTTCCGAGCACGATCCCGACCGCTCCCGCGGTGACCACCGCAGCGAATCCGTACTCCGTGCTTCCCAGCGTCTCGAGTACGAAGAGCACGAGGGTGGCGAGCGCGAGCCCGAGGGCGAACCCGAGCACCATCCAGACCCCCATCGCCGATCGGAAGAACCTGCGCTTGGCGATGAACCCGAAGCCCTCACCGAGATCGTGTCGAACCGAGACCGGCGGTCCCGTTCGCTCGGCCTTGAACCGACCTCCCACGCTGAGCACCAGCAGCGCCGAGATCGCGAACGTGAACGAGTCGGCAGCGAACGGGAGCCAGGCCGCGAGCACGAACAGTGCAGCCCCCAATGGAGGCGCGAGGAAGTCCTGCGCGCCGTCCTCGGCGGCGTAGAGCCAGCCGTTCGCGGTCGTGAGTCGTGACTCGGGGACAAGGTCGCGCACCACTGCGGTCGCTGCCGTGTCGTACAGGAACTCACCGACCGCGAGCACGAATACCACTGTGTAGACCGCTGCGAACGAGATCTCGTCGGAGGCCACCAGACCGGTGAAGGCGGCCATGGCAGCAAGCCGAAGGAGGTCAGCACTGACCATCAGCATTCGGCGATCGGCTCGATCGACGAGGACTCCCCCACCGAGGGACACCGCGATCTTCGCGAGCGGTGTGA
This sequence comes from Actinomycetes bacterium, assembly GCA_031418075.1. Taxonomy (GTDB): domain Bacteria; phylum Actinomycetota; class Acidimicrobiia; order IMCC26256; family PALSA-555; genus DASUAO01. The sequence goes on along the minus strand of JANOWV010000618.1, from coordinate 1,137 downwards.
ACAGCCCCACACCCGCGATCGAGATGGGGTCATCCGTGAACGATGCCGCGAGCAGCGGCATCGCAACGAGCGAGATGCCGTTGCCGAGGTTCGAGAGCGCGGTTGCCGTCCAGATCCGCCAATACCTCGCCGGGATCCCGCGCGCGGCGCGACCCGGTCGAACGGTCCGCGGCATCGGCCGTGGCGAGAAGAGGCGGCGATTCCTCAGACCGGCAGTACTCCGTGCTTGCGCCAAGGGCGCACGACCTGCTTGTCGCGCGTCGTGGTGAGTCCGCGCCAGATCGCGAGGCGCGTCTCCGCCGGGTCGATGACGTCGTCGACCAGCGCGTGGCCAGCCGCGATATACGGGTCGATGTTGCTCCGGATCTCTTCCGCGAGCTCGAGGCGCTTCGCTACCCGCTCATCCTCCGGAGTGGCCTCGAGCGTCTTGCGATGGATGATGTTGACCGCGCCGTCCGGCCCCATCACCGCGATCTCGGCCGTCGGCCACGCCACGAGGTAGTCGGCTTCGTATGCGTACCCGTTCATGACGAAGTAGCCCGCGCCGTAGCTCTTGCGCATCACCACGCTGATCTTGGGCACGGTCGCTTCGCTCACGGCGAAGAGCATCTTGGCGCCGTGCCGGATGATCCCTTGCTTCTCCACCGCGGACCCGACGATGAACCCGGGAACATCGTGCAAGAAGACCAGCGGAATGTTGAACGCGTCACACAGCCACACGAATCGAGCCGCTTTGTCGGCGGCGTTCACATCGAGCGCACCGCCGAGGACCATCGGTTGGTTGGCGACGATCCCGACGGAATGTCCCCCGATTCGGGCGAGCCCGGTGGTGATGTTCTTCGCCCAGTCCGGCTTCATCCAGAGCACGTCACCGTCATCGACGATCGTCTGCACGACTTTGCGGACGTCGTAGGCGCGCCTCGGTGCGGTGGGAACGATGTCGTAGAGCTCGGGACAGGCGCGGTCGACGGGATCGCTGGTCTCGCGGACCGGCGGCTGCTCGAGGTTGTGGCTCGGGAAGAACGAGAGGTACGAGCGGACGATCCGCAGGCAGTCGGCGTCGTCCGTGACCTCGAGATCGGCGCATCCGGACACCTTCGTGTGGACTGCCGATCCACCCATCTCCTCCTCGGTGAC
>JANOWV010000617.1:0-2419 GCA_031418075.1 Actinomycetes bacterium | reverse complement strand
GACTACCCGCCAGTAGGAATTAGTGGTCTGGTGCAGCCGGTCGGCTCCCGAGCTCAGGCCGTGTAGCCCTCGGGAAGGAGGAACGTGCCCGCGCTGGTGGCGTAGAACACCTGCCATTCGTGGTATCCGGCGTAGGCGCGTGGGCTGGCGAGGAGGACGCTGGCGTATGCCTGCACGGCCGCGACGTAGCGGTCGTCGTTGTTGTACGAGAAGAGGGCTCGAGCCATGTCCGCCGGGCCACCCCTCGATGCGAGGTACCGGCCGGCCGCCTGGATGGCGTCGTGATCATCGTTGATGTCGCCGACGCCGTAGGAGGCCCATGTCGCGGGGATGAACTGCATCGGCCCCTGCGCACCGGCGCTGCTCAGCCCGTGAATACGACCCATGCGGGTCTCGACGAGGTGGATCGCCGCGAGGTAGGCCCACGGGATGCCGGTCGCCGCTTCCGCGTCGTCGTAGTAGCCCCGCAGCGCGGCCGCGGGCTCGGGCACGAGGATCGCCCACTGCGGAAACATCGGCGGCGCCTCGCCCGTGAGGCCAGAGAGCGCCGTGCCCGCGTCGATGTTGGCCCGGACCGCATCCCTCACGTCCGCCGGCACTGCCTCGAGGATGGTCGTCGCCCAACGCGGATGCGCCGATACCGCCCGGTAGGCGAGTTGCTGTCGCCGACCGAGCGCGGGTGCGGGGGTGTCGGACGCCCGCAGTGCGGTCTCGACCGTGCCGAGCTCGCGCCCGGCTGCTGTGGCGGTGCGAGGGCCCCGCAGATCGCCGGCCGGGATCGGGCGAGCCGTGTCGACCGATGCGCCAGGCGTCGACGGCGTACTCGTGGCCGTCTGCTCGGCCAGCTGACCGCCGCCTCCCGCACACGACACCGAGGAGACGAGCGTGATCGTGAGTGCGCCAGCTACGGCCAACGATCGAGGTCTGGGTGCGCGCACCCGATCAGGATGGCACCGGTGCACGGCGCGCCTCGGGCCGAAGACGGGCCCCGCTGCCACGGGTATCCTCCGCGCCATGGCCGAAGAGATCGAGCTCGCGAGCAATGGTGACCATGCGCCCGGGTACCTGGTGGTTCCCGCGAGCGGGTCCGGTCCGGGTGTCGTCGTCATCCAGGAGTGGTGGGGTCTCGATTCCACCACCAAGACGATGGCCGGCCGCCTCGCCGAAGCGGGGTTCGTTGCGCTGGCACCGGACCTCTACCGGGGTGCGCTCGCAGGCCACGACGAGATGGACAAGGCCGCGGACCTGATGAACACCCTCCCGCCCGATCGGGCCGCGCGCGACCTGAGTGGCTCGGTCGACTTCCTCGCCGACCACGACGCGGTCACCGGAGATGGGCTGGGCATCGTCGGATTCTGCATGGGCGGGATGCTCACGTTCCTGCTCGCAGCGATGCGACCCGACCGGATCACTGCCGCGGTCCCGTTCTACGGCTTCCCCCAGGGCGACACCGAGCCCGACTGGTCGACCATGACCGCGGTCGTGCGCGGCCACATGGCCGAACAGGACGACTTCTTCGGTCCCGACGCCGCCCGCGCACTCGAGGAAAAGCTCCAGAAGATGGGCAAGGACGTGATGCTCACCGTGCACCCGGGGACCGGCCATGCGTTCATGGGTCCGCACAACGCGTTGGGGACGTTCGACGAGGCCCTCGCGGCGCGCCTGTGGCCCGAGGTCGTCGCGTTCCTGCACGACCAGCTGGGCTGATGCAGCCCGCCGGGTCGATTCAGAGGGACGACGGAGTGCCGAAGACCGCGCGTACGCGGTCCTCGAAGTGCTCCAGGGGCTCGGTGTCGTAGTCGGGGTCGAACGCCTGCTGATCCCACTCGTCGGCGAACTGTGCGGCGAGGGCGAACCACGGCTCGTCGCGATAAGGCTCGCGGGCGTCCGGGTCGCCGCCGAAGTGGTGGTAGTAGTGGCGACCCTGGAAGTCCTGGTGGGCCCGGATCATCTCGTAGACCTCGTCGCGCACGTAGGGCTTGAGGATCTCGGCCGCGATCTTCGGGTGGTTCGGCACGCTCACGGCTTTCCCGATGTCGTGGCAGAGCGATGCCACGACGAGCTCGTCGTCGGCACCGGCCCGCTCCGCCATTGTGGCGGTCTGCAGCGAGTGGGTGAGCTGGTCGACCGCGAAGCCGTCGGTGATCGCAGCCAGGGAGCGGAGCATCGCGAGGATGCCCTCGGCGACGCGACTCTGGTTCGCCATCGTCTCCTGGCCGATCACTGACCACTGCTCGGCGGTGGACTCGTCCATGCGGGTGAAGGTCGTCATTGCACCATTGTCGCGCTTCGCTGCGGTCTCCGTCGGCCGCGGCCTTCGCCCAGCGCTGCGCCGGGCGTGTCAGACTGGCCGAATGGGACTGGACGTGGAAGCGCTGGGACGAGTCGAGCTCTCGGACCACGTCGGCGCGACGCATCG
>JANOWV010000616.1:0-1790 GCA_031418075.1 Actinomycetes bacterium | reverse complement strand
CTCCGCCGCCACCAGCGCGACGTCGAGGACCGCCAGATCACAGTCATGGAACGCCGGGAGCCGCTCGACGCGCAAATGGTCGCGCTCGAGGCCGAGGCCGCCACAGCCGAATCCGACCTCGTCGCCGCCCGCGCCGCGCTCGCCGCGGCACAAGCTTTGGTCGATGGCGAGATCGCGGTCGAGGTCGACGCACGCGCAGCATCGGCGACGGGGGTCACGGCCGACCTCGTGGCCGAGTACGAGCGCTGTCGCACCAAGGCCAAGGGCGTCGGCGCGGCCCGGCTCGTCGCCGGCACCTGCCAGGGGTGTCACCTCTCGATCCCGGCCACCGAGGTCGACCGGCTCCGTCGCCATGCAGACGACGAGATCAGCCACTGCGACAACTGCGGGTGCATCCTGGTGCTCTCCGCGTGATCGACGTCGTCGAGCTGCACTCCGACGGGGGTGCACGCGGGAACCCCGGCCCGGCTGCGATCGGTGCCGTGGGCACTGACCCCTCCACCGATCCGCCGACCGTGCTGGCCACCGTGAGCGAGCGCATCGGAGTCGCGACGAGCAACGTTGCCGAGTACAAGGCGGTGATCGCCGGGCTCGAGGCGGCGCGAGCGTTCCCGGCGCGAACGCTTCGGGTGCGGGCCGACTCGATGCTCGTGATCCGCCAGCTCGAGGGCAAGTGGAAGGTGAAGCACGCCGGCCTGAAGCCGCTGCACGCCGAGGCGAGCGCCCTGCTCGCGGCGTGGGAGCGCGTCGACCTGGCACATGTGCGACGCGAGCACAACGTCGAGGCCGACCTCCTCGTCAACGCGGCGCTCGACGCGTGAACACCGCGACCGACGCCGGCTGAGCACCGATGCTGCTCTGGTACTCCGGGCTGGCCGTGCTGCTCGTTGCAAACGTGTTCCGGAGCGTCGGCATCGACTATCGCCTGATCGCCGTTGGTGCGCTGCTGCCGGTGGTCGTCGACCTCCCGGCCGGGCACCGATGGTTCGGCCACACGCTGGTCTTCCCGGTTGCACTGCTCGTGGTCGTGATGCTCGCTACCATCGACGGTCCGCGTTTGCGCCGTCGACGCCTCCTCTGCATCCCCATCGGCGTGTTCTGTGGGCTCATCCTGTCCGGTGCGTTCGCGAACAGCGACCTCTTCTTGTGGCCCCTCGGCGGGATCGGCTTCGGAAGTGAGGGGATCCTTCCCGAGTGGTGGGTCGTGCTGTTCGAGGAGCTCGGTGGTCTGGTCGCTTGGTGGTGGGTGTTCGGCCAGTTCGACCTCTACCTTCCCGGGCCGCGCGCCGAGTTCCGTCGCACCGGGCGGCTCCAGCAGGACACGGCATCGTGATCGTGCTCGTGCGCCACGGTCGGACGGAGTCGAACCGGCGAGGGCTGCTCCTCGGCCGGGCCGATCCACCCCTCGACGAGGCCGGACGCGCCCAGGCGAGCGCGCTCGGCGCCGCGCTGGCACGTGATCTGGCTGATCGGTCGCCAGTACGGGTGGTCACGAGCCCGCTGCAACGCACGACCGAGACCGCCGCCGCGATCGCGGCCGCGCTCGGCGTGGACGCGACTCCCGAGCCCGATCTGGTCGAGATCGACTACGGCGAGTGGGACGAACGCCCGCTTGCCGATCTGCCGGCCGAGGCGTGGCGGAACTGGCGGGCCGATCCCGACTTCGCGGCCCCCGGCGGCGAGAGCCTGCGCGCGCTGCAGGACCGTGTGGGCCCGTGCGTCGAGCGGCTGCTGGCCGAGGCGGACGCGTCGGGCGGGGCGGGTTCGGGCGCGGGGGGTTCGGGCGCGGG
>JANOWV010000615.1:0-2844 GCA_031418075.1 Actinomycetes bacterium | reverse complement strand
TCGAGTGCGCCGACGGCCGGTGGGTCCACCACTGGACGCTGCGCCCGAGCTGGGTCCTGGCCTCGGCCGACGGCGAGACGCTCGACGCCGCGACGCTCGACACCGCGTACCGCGACGATCCGGACCGGGTGTCGATGGAACCCGATGGGATGCTCACCGGCATCTTCTTGCACGCAACTCTCGCCGAGGCGTTCCGCAAGTTTCCCGCGGAAGAGTGGGTCCGCGCCGCGGAAGCTGCGGGGATCGGAGTCGCCCTCGTGCGTTCGCCGGCCGAGGCCCTGCGCGACGGGTCGTTCCTCGCCGACGGCTGCGTGGTCGAGGTCGACGACCATGAGGTCGGCAAGATCCGTCACGTCGGCTCGGTGCTCGAGTTCTCGGCCACCCCCGGCGGTGTTGCCGCAACATCACCGAGTCCGGGAACGCCCACCATCGCGTCCACCACGACCGTCCCGGACATCGACGGCGTTGCGCTGGCGCATCCGCTCGAGGGCGTGCGGGTCGTCGACCTCGGACTCGGGGTCGCCGGGCCGTTCACGGGACGGGTACTGGCCGACCTCGGTGCCGAGGTGATCAAGGTCCATGCGCTCCACGACACCTTCTGGGCCGGGACGCACATGGGTCTCGGTACGAACCGCGGCAAGCGGAGCATCTCCCTCAACCTGAAAGACCCCCGCGCGCTGGCGGCACTCAACCGGATCATCGACACGGCCGACGTCGTGATGACGAACTGGCGCCCGGGCGCAGCGGCACGCCTGGGTCTCGACGACGCCACGCTGCGCGTCAAGAACCCTCGCCTCGTCTACTGCAACACCCGTGGCTATGAGAAGGGCCCGCGCTCGGATCTCCCGGGGACCGATCAGACTGCGGCCGCGCTCACGGGTGTCGAGTGGGAGGACGGTGCGTGCGACACCGGCAATCCGCCCGTGTGGAGTCGGTCGGGCATGGGTGACACCGGCAATGCGATGCTCGCGGCCATCGCCATCACCGCCGCGATCTTCCACCGGGACCGCATGGGCGAAGGCCAGGCCGTGAGCACGTCGATCGTGAACGCCCAGCTGTTGCACACGTCGTACGCGTGGGTCCGTGCCGACGGCACCGCACCCGACTGGGGACACGTGGATGCGAACCAGGTCGGCCTCTCGGCTTGGCACCGCATGTACGAGTGCGCTGACGCGCGCTGGGTCTTCGTCGCCGCGAGTACGCCGAGTGCACGAGCGGGGCTGCTCGACGTTGTGGGTGCTGCTGCGCCGAGCCCGGACGCCGTCGACATGGGCGCGGCACTCGAAGCGCGCTTCGCCGAGGAGACGGCTGGGAGCTGGTTCGATCGGCTCGACGCAGCCGGGGTCCCGGCGGAGATCGTCGACGAGGAGTTCTGTCGGAACCTCTTCGACGATCCCGTCGCGCGGGCGACGACCCTCGTCGCGGAGACGTCGGCCGGCTCGGTCGGTCGGTTCGAGGACCCCGGCCTGCTGGTCAACCTGTCCGCGACGCCCTCGTTGGTCCGACGCGGCCCGTGCATGTGCGGCGAGCACAGCCGGGAGCTGCTGCTCGAGTGTGGGTACACCGATGCCGATGTCGACGAGCTCGTCGAGGCGAACGTGTTGCTCGACGCGTCGACCCCGGAGGGATGACATGGTCCAACCGCGGGTCGGGCCTTCACCGGCGCGGAGCCGGAGACCTCGCCGGGGTGGCGCCAACGAGCAGAGTGGTCGCGAGCAGATCCTCGAAGCGGCGATCGCATCGATCCTCGAGGTCGGCTTCTACCGGTCGAGCACGAACGAGATCGCCCGTCGCGCGGACGTGTCGTGGGGCGCACTCCAGTACCACTTCGGCACGCGGGAGGCGCTGCTCCTCGCGATCGTCGAGGAGCTCGCACGGCGGTTCATCGAGTCGGTCGACGCCGCGCGCGTGGAGGGCGAGAGCCTCGCTGAGCGGATCTCCTCCCTCTACGCGATCCTCTCCGAGCATTACGACAACCCCACGTTCCTGGTCCGGCTGCAGATCGTCCTCAACCTCCAGCACGATCCCGACACGTCGGAGGAGGTCATGGCGGCGATCGCGGCGCAGTCCGCTGCGTCCGAGGCGGGCACTCGTCGCCTGCTCGTGGAGGCCCTCGGTCCCGACGCCGACCCCGACGACTACAGCACCTTGTTCCATGCGCTGCGCGGGATGGCACTCAGTCGCCTCTATTCCGAGACTGTTCCCGTCCCGGGCTCCCGCCGCCCGTCCCAAAGAGCGCTCGAGCGTTTCGTCACCCGTCTCGCCGACGGCTGGCCCGACAGCACGCAGAAGAAGTAGGAGGAACCATGACCACCCGACTCATCTCGGTCGACTCGCACGTGAAGATGTCCCCTGAGCAGATCAAGGCGCACATGCCGTCGAAGTTCCACGACGACTTCGACGATGCGATCGCGGCCGAAGTCGCGGCGCATCGTGAAGAGATGGGAGGCCTCGACCCGAAGGTGCTGGCCGCCGGCTTCAGCCACGAGGCGATGTCCGACCCCGGGTACCACGAGCCCCACGCACGGTTGGCGGCGATGGACCGCGACGGTGTCGAAGCGGAAGTGCTCTACAGCGAGGTGAGCGCGTTCCGTCACTACCCGTACATGAAGGACGGGTTCCGGGAGGCATCCGACGCGTTCAACCGGGTCTTCCACGACTTCGCCTCGGCCGATCCGAAACGTCTCGTCCCCGCGTACCAGGTCCCATTGATCGATATCGACTACGCGGTGAAGCAGGTCCAAGCGCTCGCGTCCGAAGGTGCGCGCGCGGTGCACATCCCCACGTTCCCTTCGGAGGTGGGCCTCCCCGAGTACCACGACGAGCGCTACGACCCGGTGTGGG
>JANOWV010000614.1:0-2841 GCA_031418075.1 Actinomycetes bacterium | reverse complement strand
GGTCCGGGCTTCGCCCGGGTGGTCAGCGGCCGGGTCGACATCGGCGCCTACGAGGTCCCGATCATCGTCGTCGAGCCTCGCTTCACCGGCTGACCCGGGGCGCGTGAGCGCCATGCGACTCTCTCGCCCGTTCGTCCGGCTCCCGCTTCGCGTCGACGCCGAGGTCCTCGCGGCCGAAGTCGGGGCGATCGACGCGTCCGCCTGGCGACCACACCCAGAGGGTGCGCCCGGCAACACCGCGCTACCGCTGGTGGCCGTGCGGGGCGACCCCACCGACGACGACACCCGCGGCCCGATGCACCCCACACCGCACCTCGCGCGCCTGCCCTACACGGTGCGCGTCCTCGCCGCGCTCGACTCGGTGATCGGCCGCACCCGGCTCATGCGGATCGAGGAGGAGGGCGAGCTCGACCTCCACGTCGACTCGAACTACTACTGGTGGGGACACCTGCGGATCCACGTCCCGGTGACGACGAGCGACGAGGTCGTCTTCGAATGCGGTGGCGAGCGCGTGAACATGCGTGCGGGCGAGGTGTGGGCCTTCGACACGTGGCGTCGGCACCGCGTCTCGAACCCGGCTTCACGCCCCCGGACGCACCTCGTCGCCGACACCGTGGGCTCCGCTGCGCTCTGGGCGCTCGTCGACGAGCCCAGCGGCCCGGAACGGCGCATCGAAGTAGCCGGGCCTCCGGCGGAATTCATCACCGAAGCGGTGAACCAACCGGTGGTGATGACCCCGTGGGAGATCGACCAGACGCTCGAGACCCTCCTCGGCGAGGCTCGCTCGAGCGCGCCGGACGGAGCGGTCGACGTGCTCGCCACCGCCCTCCGCGGGTGGCGCCGCGCCTGGCGCGGGGTGTGGGCGGTGCACGCCGACGCGCCCAGCGGCCGGGACGCCTACGAGCGCCTCCGGCGCCAGGCCGACGAGCTGCTGACCCGCCACGCCGACGATCTGCGGCTCCCGAACGGCCTCGTCGTCGCCGAGGCGATCCGCCAGCTCGTCCTGCGCCCCGCGCTGGCACCTGAGCCCAGGCGCGGCGCCCCGAGTGCCCGGGCCCGCATCGAGCGCCCCGTCTTCGTCGTGTCGCCACCGCGGTCGGGCAGCAGCCTCCTGTTCGAGACGCTCGCCCGATCGCCGGGCGTGTTCACGATCGGCGGCGAGAGCCATCGGGTCATCGAGCGGATCCCCTCGCTGCATCCCGCGGCCCACGACTGGGCGTCGAACCGGCTCACTGCGGACGACGCCTCGCCGGAGGTCACCGCCGCGCTGCATCGCGCCTTCGTGGCCGAGCTGCGTGACCGCGCCGGGGCGCGGCCTCCCGCAGCTGCGGTCCGCCTCCTCGAGAAGACGCCCAAGAACGCCCTCCGGGTGCCGTTCCTCGCGGCGGCGTTCCCGGACGCGACGTTCGTGTCGCTCTACCGCGACCCGCGCGAGACGCTCAGCAGCATGCTCGACGCATGGCGGTCACGACAGTTCGTCACCTATCCCGGCCTCCCCGACTGGACGGGCCCCCCATGGTCTCTCCTGCTGACGCCGGGCTGGCGTGCGCTCGACGGCCGTCCCCTGCACGAGATCGTCGCGGCGCAGTGGGCGACGACGGTGACGACGCTCCTCGATGATCTCGAGGCACTCCCGCCGGATCGTTGGTGCATCGCGAGCTACGACCGGCTCGTCGACGATCCGGCCGCCGAGATCGAGCGCATCTGCGACTTCTGTGGGCTGGAGTGGGACGTCGCGCTGGCGGGCCCGCTGCCGCTCTCGCGCCACACGCTCGACTCCCCGCACCCCGAGAAGTGGCGTCGCAACGCCGAGGCGCTCGAGCAGGGGTGGGACCGCGTCGCCCCGGTCGCCACCCGCGCCCATGCCGTCTTCGGAGCGCCGCCACGCGCGACGCCGGTGCGCCCCGAGCCGTCGCCCGACGCGCCGCCGCCGAACATCGCCGTCGAGCCCGACGACCGCCCGCCGCGGCGCGACCCCGTTGCGGCGGTGCCCACCGACGAGGCGGCGTACCGGAGCGTCCACGCCGGGCCGTTCGCCGCGCTGCTCGCCGAACTCGGCTGCTCGCTCGTGGCCTCGACCTACCAGACCGGGCGCCTGATCATCGTGCGGACCGATGGCGAGACCCTCAACACGCACTTCCGGTCCCTGCCCCAGCCGATGGGCATGGCGCGCCGCGGAACGCTGCTCGCCGTCGGCACCAAGACCGACGTCCAGGTGTTCCAGAACCAGCCGGCCGTCACCCGCCATCTGACACCGCCCGGGCTACACGACGCCTGCTTCTTGCCCAGGCGGACCCATACGACCGGCGACCTGCGCATCCACGACCTCGCGTTCGCCGGCGACGAGCTCTGGGTCGTGAACACCCGCTTCTCCTGCCTCGCCACCCTCGACCCCGATCACAGCTTCGTCCCGCGGTGGCGTCCGCCGTTCGTGAGCGCGCTCGCGCCCGAGGACCGCTGCCACCTCAACGGTCTCGCCGTCGTCGACGGCGAGGCGCGCTACGTCACCGCGCTGGGCACGAGCGACGAGCCCGACGGCTGGCGCGCCGACAAGGTCGATGGCGGTGTGCTCCTCGACGTGGCGGCGAACGAGGTCGTGGCGGGCGGGTTGTGCATGCCGCACTCCCCCCGCTGGCACGACGGACGCCTCTGGGTCCTCGAGTCGGGTCGCGGCACCCTCGGCCTCGTCGACATCGAACGAGGCTGCGTCGAGGACGTGGTGCAGCTCCCCGGCTTCACCCGCGGGCTCGGGTTCGCGGGCCACTACGCGTTCGTCGGCCTGTCGCAGGTGCGCGAGCACCTCTTCGACGGGCTGCCCCTCACCGGTGAGGGGGTCGAGCG
>JANOWV010000613.1:0-1580 GCA_031418075.1 Actinomycetes bacterium | reverse complement strand
CTGCGCCGCCGTCGACGGCCATCGCGTGGCCCACCATGAACGAGGCCGCGTCGGACAGCAGCCACACCATCGCCTGCGCGATCTCCTCGGGCTGCGCGAGCCGACCGATCGGAGCAGAGCTCGCCATCGCCTTCTCGATGGCCGGGTCGCCGCCCATCCACCCCTCGAGCATCGGAGTGCGGGTGCTCCCCGGGCACACCGCGTTCACTCGGACCCCCGCCGAGATGTACTCGAGCGCGGCAGCCTTCGTGAGCCCGAGCACCGCGTGCTTCGTGGCGACGTAGCCCGGCAACCCCGCAAAGCCCATCAGTCCGGCACCCGACGACGTGTTGACGATCGCGCCGCCGCCCTGGGCCACCATCTGCGGGATCTCGTGCTTCAGCCCGAGGAACACTCCATTGAGGTTGAGGGCCACCACCGCGTTCCACTCCTCGAGCGTGTAGTCGGCCGTCGGCTTGGACGGTCCGGTGGTGCCGGCGTTGTTGACCGCACAGTCGAGGCGCCCCCAACGTCCGACCGCCGCGGCCACCGCGCCGGCGACGTCGGCCTCCTGGGTGACATCCGTGTGCTGGAACACCGCCTCCGAGCCGGCCGCCTCGCACTGGGCCACGGTCTCGGCCCCGCCGACGGCGTTCACGTCGGCGACCAGCACCGAGGCCCCCCGCTCGGCGAGCAGCCGACAGGCGGCCTGCCCCAGCCCGGAACCACCGCCGGTGACGAGCGCCACCCTGCCCTCGAAATCGCCGTTCATCGCACCCTCATGCTCTCGTCGCCGGATCGGGATCGTCCCCTGCGCCTGTCAGACCACAGGCGGTAGGGCACGCCATTCTGGCCCTTCAGCACCGCGGTTCGGACGCCGATACAGGGGTCGTGCGGAAGAAGACCAAGGTTGCAGCGTCAGAACCCGACGCGCCCCAGGAGATCACCGGTGCAGTGCCGGCCCCGACGGACCCATCCAAGGGTCCGAAGGACGTCGGCCACCACCTGCGGGACCTCCGGAGGGAGCGGGGCCTGTCGCGCACCGAGGTCGCACGGTCCGCCGGGCTCACCAAACGGGAGCTCGCCGCCTACGAGAGCGGCCGCACCGAGATCCCGGAGCACGACTTGTTCAGCCTCGCGGGATCCTGCGGCGTCGACGTAGGCGAGCTGCTGCCCAGTCGAGACAACCTCCGGGTCGCGACCGACGGCGCTTCGCTGACGATCGGCGCGCAGACCCAGGCGACCCACGCGGCGGGCCCCGACGAGGTCCTCCAGAAGTTCGCCGACATGATCCGCGAGCTGCGAGCGCTCGTTCCCGGCGCACCGGCGCCATGGCGAGCCGAGGACATGACCGCGCTCGCGCAGGCGTTGGGCGGAACACCGGCGGCAATCGAGACGCGGCTGGTGGAGCTCACCGGCGCATCACGCGAAGAGGCGGCGCAGATGCGCGCCGTCCTCGTGCCCGTGGCGACTGGCTCCGACACGTTCTCCCTCGGATCGCCGAACGCGGTCGACCCGGCACACGACTTCTTCGCCGCCCCTCGTGCGGCCGACCCCTTCGCGCCGCCGCCTCCGATCGCCGCAGTCGTGGAACCCGATCG
>JANOWV010000612.1:0-6779 GCA_031418075.1 Actinomycetes bacterium | reverse complement strand
GACCTCGACCCGCTGTTCGAGACCGTCGATCTGGAGTCGGTGACGCTGCGGACCTACGACGGCATCGGCATCGATGTGCGGCCCGTCCTCGAACGAAGCGACCTCTACGCGCGGGAGGGGAAGAGCCAGCACGCGTTCTGCGTCGACATCGACCGCGTCGGCGACGTGCGGGTGCTGTGCAACGTCGAGCCCAACGAGCGGTGGGCCGACACCATGCTCCACGAGTTCGGCCACGCCATCTACGACCGTGAGGTCGGCCACGACGTGCCCTGGCTGCTCCGCAGCGCGACGCACGCCCTCACGACCGAAGGCGTGGCGATGCTCTTCGGCCGTCTGGTCCGTGACCCCGAGTGGCTGCGCGACGTGGTCGGCATCGAGCCCGGTCGGCTCGACCCGATCATCGACGCACTGGCAGACGCCCGACGCAGCGCGCTCCTCGTGTTCGCCCGGTGGGTGCTGGTCATGACCCACTTCGAGCAGCGCCTCTACGCCGACCCCGACAGCGACCTCGACACGATCTGGTGGGACCTCGTCGAGCGCTTCCAGCTCGTCCGCCGCCCCGATGGACGCGAGGCACCCGACTGGGCGTCGAAGATCCATCTCGCCGTCGCGCCCGTCTACTACCAGAACTATCTGTACGGGGAGCTCGTCGCATCGCAGCTCGCGGCCACACTCCGCGAGCAGGTCGGCGGGATCGTCGAGCGACCCGCCGCAGGAGCGTGGCTGGTGGAGTCGTTCTTCTCGAGCGGCGGCACGCTCCGCTGGGACGAGCTGCTCGTCGCTGCGACGGGCGAACCGTTGAGCGCACGGCACCTCGCCGCCGAGCTCCGCGTCTGAGGACAGCCCAGCCGTGTGCGACACCCTGTGCGTCATCGGACACGACCGATCACTCTTCGCCAAGAACTCCGACCGGCCCCGCCATGAGGTCCAGATCTGCGAGTCGCACCCCGAACGTGCGGCGGGTGGCACCGTGCGCACTACCTATCTCGAGATCGAGGACCGGGGCGCGTGCGCCGTCCTCGGTTCGCGACCGGCATGGATGTGGGGCTTCGAGCACGGGATCAACGAGCACCGCGTCGCGATCGGCAACGAGCGCGTCTTCACCATCGACGACCCTCACGCCAACGCGCCGGCACTCACCGGGATGGACCTGGTTCGTCTGGGCCTCGAACGGGCCCACAACGCCGATGACGCACTCGCGGTGATGACCGACTTGCTCGAGCAGCACGGCCAGGGCGGCTCGTGCGAAGAGGGCGCCGACGATCCGTACTGGTCGTCGTTCCTCGTCGCCGACCCGCGCGGCGCCTGGATCCTGGAGACGAGCGGCACCACGTGGGCCGCTCGTCCGGTCGACCACGGGGCATCGATCTCGAACCGCATCTCGCTCGGCACCGATTGGACCGAGGCATCTCCCAACGTCGAGGTCGGAGCAAGCTTCGACCACTGGCGCGACCCTTCGACCCCGACCGTCCCTGCTGACGATCGCCTCGCCGCGACCTCCGCGTGCGTGGCAACCGGTGCGGCGACGCTCCGACCGGCCGACCTCGCAGCGACGATGCGCCACCACGGCGACCGACCCTGGGGCGCACCGGGAAGCCCCATCGACGACGTCGCAGCACTCCCCAGCGGCATCGATGCCGACCTCCACGGCTTCACCGTGTGCTTCCACGTCGATGTCCCCGGCCTGATCTCACAGACGACGACCGCGTCGATCCTCGCCGACCTCCCGAGTGACCGGGACCTGCCCGCCCGGGCCTGGGTGGCGCTGGGTAGCCCGTGCGCGAGCCTCTACGTCCCTGTCTTCCCACCGGAGGGCGTCCCGCCGGCGCTGGCCGAACCGGCGACGTGGGCGCGGTTCGCCGCGCTGCGAGACCGCGTCGAGGCCGACGACGCTGCGCTCGCGTCGACCCGCGCGACCTTCGGCCCGCTCGAGTCCGAGCTGTGGGCCCGGGCCGACGAAGTCGCCACTGACGCGGCACGCCACCGCGGCTATCTGTTCGATGCCTGGAGCGCCGTCGACGCCGCGCTCTCCCGCCTCGGCGTCTGAAGGCCGAGGCGGGTACCTTCCACGCGATGGAGTACAACCTCGCGGATCTCTGGGAGAAGGTCGTCGACACGGTGCCCGAACGCGAGGCGCTCGTCTACGGCAGCCGACGGCTGACGTTCGCCGAGGCCGACGCCCGGGCCAACCGCCTCGCCCATGTCCTCGCGGGATACGGCGTCGGGGTCGGCGACCACGTCGCGCTCTACCTCCGCAATGGCAACGAGTACCTCGAGGGGATGCTTGCGGCGTTCAAGCTGCGCGCGGTCCCGGTCAACGTGAACTACCGGTACGTCGAGGAGGAGCTGCAGTACCTCCTCGACAACAGCGATGCCAAGGTCGTGCTCTTCGATCGCGAGTTCGCAGCAAAGCTCGCGCACCTGCAAACCCGGCTCCCCGACCTCGCCGGCTACCTCGCGGTCGCTCCGCTCGCGGATCCAGAGGATGGCGATGCTGACGTCACCGATCCTCAGGTGGCGGACGCCCTCGGTGTGCTTGGCGCCGTCGAGTACGAGATCGCGCTCGCCAACGCGGCACCCGAGCGCGACTTCGAGCCCCGTTCGGCCGACGATTGCTACGTCCTCTACACCGGAGGCACCACCGGGATGCCGAAGGGTGTCATGTGGCGTCACGAGGACATCTTCTTCGGCGCCTTTGGAGGCGGTGGTATCGGTGATCCGATCTCCGCACCAGAGCAGATCGCCGATCGCGCCAAGGCCGGGGCGACGCGTTGCTTCCCGGCGTGCCCGTTCATGCACGGCACGGCGCACTGGATGGCATTCCAAGCGCTACTCACCGGCGGAGCGGTCGTCATCGACTCCGCACACCACCTCGACCCGGCCCACGTCTGGCAGCTCGTCGCTCGCGAACAGGTCAACTTCCTCGTGATCGTCGGCGACGCGATGGGCCGCCCCCTCGTCGAAGCGATCGAACACCTCGACGACGGCGTCGACCTCTCGGGGCTCACCATCTTGTTGTCGGGTGGGGCGATTCTGTCGCCACCGGTCAAACGCCAGCTCGCGACGCTGCTCCCGTCGACGATGGTGATCGACGGCATCGGCTCGTCGGAAGCCGGTGGGCAGGGTCAGATGCTCGCCACCAAGGACGGCGAGATCCCCAGCCAACCGCGGTTCGCGATGGGACCGCAGAACACGGTGCTCGATGACGACCTTCACCCGTGCGCGCCGGGTGTCGTCGGCAAGCTCGCCCGCTCCGGCCACATCCCCCTCGGCTACTACAAGGACCTCGAGAAGTCGGCTGCGACGTTCCCGGTCGTCGACGGCGTCCGCTGGTCGATCCCTGGCGACCACGCCCGCATCGAGTCCGACGGCACCATCACCGTCCTCGGCCGCGGCTCGGTCTCGATCAACACCGGCGGCGAGAAGGTCTACCCAGAAGAGGTGGAAGGCGCCCTGAAGTCACATGGCGACGTGTTCGACGCGGTCGTCGTCGGGGTGCCGGACGCCCGGTGGGGCGAGCGAGTCGTCGCGGTCATCCAGGGGCGCGACGGGGCCCGTCCCGAGATCGCCACGATCGACGCGCACGTCCGCGAGCACATCGCCGGCTACAAGGCGCCCCGCGCCCTCGTGTTCGTCGACGCGATCGTCCGGTCACCGTCGGGCAAGCCGGACTACCGGTGGGCGAAGGAGACCGCGATCCGAGAGCTCGGCACCACCGACCCCAGCGCCGTCCCGGTGCCCTGAGGCGTCGGCCGAGGACACCCGCCTGATGACGAACCGCCTCAGCAACGAGACCTCGCCCTACCTGCGCCAGCACGCCGACAATCCCGTCGAGTGGTACCCCTGGGGCGACGAAGCCTTCGCCGCAGCACGCGAGCGCGACGTGCCGATCCTGCTCTCGGTCGGCTACTCGGCATGTCACTGGTGCCACGTGATGGCGCACGAGAGCTTCGAGGATCCCGACGTCGCCGCGGTGATGAACCGGATGTTCGTGAACGTGAAGGTCGACCGCGAGGAACGGCCCGACGTCGACGGGATCTACATGCAGGCGGTCCAGGCGATGACGGGACGCGGCGGCTGGCCGATGACGGTCTTCCTCGACCACGACGGGCGCCCGTTCTACGGCGGCACCTACTACCCCAGGGTCGACCAACACGGCATGCCCGGCTTCGTACGCGTCCTGGAATCGCTCGACGACGCCTGGCGGAACCGCCGCGACGAGCTCGATGACGTCGCCGGGCGCCTCACCGCCGCGATCGGGCAGTCAGGGATCCCGAGTGCCGGCACCGACGAGCCGAGCCCGGACATCCTCGCCCGAGCCCACGAGAACGTCTTGCGCCAGCTCGATCCCCGCTTCGGCGGCTTCGGGCGCGCACCGAAGTTCCCCCAAGCGATGACGCTCGACTTCCTGCTTCGTCGTCTCGTCGTCGAGGAGTCCGACGAGACCCGGCGCGCGGTGACGTTGTCGCTCGACGCGATGGCAGCCGGAGGGATGTACGACCAGCTCGGCGGCGGTTTCCATCGGTACTCCGTCGACGACTACTGGCTGGTCCCCCACTTCGAGAAGATGCTCTACGACCAGGCACTGCTCGTGTCGACCTACCTCCACGCGTTCCTGGACACCCGCGATCCGCGCTACCGGCGCATCGTCGAAGAGACGATCACGTACGTGCTGCGGGACCTGCGCCACCCTGATGGCGGGTTCTTCTCGGCCGAGGACGCCGACTCCGAGGGCATCGAAGGGAAGTTCTACGTCTGGTCACTCGACGAGATCGACTCGGTCTGCGGTGCCGATGCCGCAGAGGTGGTGCGCTACTTCGGCGTCACCGCCGCGGGCAACTTCACCGACCCGCACACGCAGTACTCCGGGACGATCCTGCATGTCGTCGACCGCGACGAACCACGGCCGGATGGGGTCTCGCGTGCGCGCGACGCGCTCTTCCTCGCCCGGGAGGGTCGCGTCCGTCCCGGGCTCGATGACAAGGTGCTGTTGGCCTGGAACGGGCTCTTCCTCCGCGCTCTCGCCGAGGCGGCGGCCGCGCTCGGGCGCGACGACTGGATGGATGCGGCGCGCACCAACGCCCAGTTCCTGTTGCGTGCACTGCGGCGCGACGACGGTCGCTTCCTGCGCTCGTGGCAGGACGGCCGCGCGTCCATCGTCGCGTACGCCGAGGACCATGGGGCCCTCCTCGAGGCGCTCTGCACCCTCGCCGAGGTCGACGATCCCGCGTGGCTGAGCGACGCCCGCGCGGTCGCCGATGAGCTGCTCGCCCGGTTCCGGGACGACGACGACCACGGCTTCTTCACCACGGGCTCCGACGCGCCGCCGCTCATCGTTCGACCGAAGGACGTGCAGGACAACGCGACCCCGTCCGAGAACTCGCTCGCCGCGAACGGGCTGCTGCGACTCGCGACGCTCACCGGAGAGGCGACATACGCGGAACCGGCCGCGGCGTGGCTGCGGGTGCTCGCACCGGTGCTCGGGGAACACCCCACGGCGTTCGCCTACCTGCTCGGAGCGCTGGAGCGGCACCTCACACCTTCGATCGAAGTCGCGATCGTGGGCGACCCCGACGACCCGGCAACCGCGGCGCTGCGGTCCGAGGTGTCGACGCGCTTCCTGCCCAACGTGGTGGTGCTCGCGGCGGCACCGGGCGCCAGCGCGGAGCACTCTCCGCTGCTCGTCGAGCGTGGACTCGTCGACGGCCATCCCGCGGCCTACGTCTGCGAGGGGTACGTCTGCAGTCTCCCGGTCACCGACGCGGAGGCCCTTGGCGCAGCACTCGGGGCCCGACTGCCCTGAGCCACCGTTTTGGCGTCAGCAATAGGCGTATTCCGCCTACTTCCGACGCAAGAACGGTGGGGTGGTGGAAGCGGAGCTAGGACGGCTGGAGGCCGTCGGCGAGGTGCTCGGCCATGGCCCAGCCGTAGCAGATCATCGCCTCGCCCTTGGCGGGCTCGATCGCACCGACGAAGTCGGCGGCGGCCTTGCCGCCCAGCTTCACGTGCCGGGTGTCGAACACCGGCTCGGGTCCCTTGCCCTTCTTCACCTTGAACGAGTGGTCGTCGTAGCGGGCGTCACACCCGAACCGGCGGGCGAGGCGCCGGCCCCAGGCCCGCTCCTCCCCATTGGCGTCGTAGGTGGGACGCGGGCAAGCGTCGTCGAGGACCCCGAACTGGGCGTACGCCGCGGGGTGGGCGATGCGCCCGGCCACCAGGACGTCCTCGTCGGGGAAGGAGATCGCGGCTCGCCGGTACAGCTCACCAACCAGACCTTCGAGGGTGACACGGGCGGTACGGGCCTTACGGACCCCACCCAGACCCCAGAGGATGCAGGGTGTCCCGCCGATGCGCTCGAGCGAGCCGAAGAGGAAGCCCTGGAGCTCCTCGTCGACCGATGCGATCGTCACCAACGGGAAGTGCTCGACGGCTGCATCGAGGTGCTCATCCGCAAGTGGAAGCCCGATCGCCTGAACGAACTGGCCGAACTCATCGAGCTCGGCGGGCTTCAGGGAGACTGAATCGCGCGATTCAACTGCCATCAGGTCTCCATTGTGGCCGATGGGGTCCGCGTGGGGCCAGTCGGTAATCTCGTCGCGTGCGCCGCCCGCTGCTCGTCTTCGCGATCGCCTGCTGTGTATTTGCGGCTGCGTGTGGCGGTGCCACCACCACCGGACAGCGTGGAACGGACGGCAGCGGCTCCGGCGCTTCGGGCCCATCCCCGGAATCGGCTTCTGCCATCGACGCTGCGTTCGACTTCACGGTTCCCGCGGTCGACG
>JANOWV010000611.1:0-12847 GCA_031418075.1 Actinomycetes bacterium | reverse complement strand
GGACTAAAGCGCTCCAGGGCGATGCGCGTCGCGACTCTCGGCGGCTGAAGGTGATGCAGGTTGGGGAACTGCGCGAGTATCGGCAGGTAGTCGTCCTGATCCTCGCCAGGGAAACCGAACAGGTAGTTCCAGGGTGTCGTGATCCCGTGGTCTTCGCAGTCGCGGAGGAGCCGGACGTTCATGACACCGTCGACACCCTTGTCCATGATCTTCAGGACCCGGCCGGAGAGGCTCTCGATCCCAGGTTGGATCTGCACCACTCCGGCGTCACGCAACGCGCGGACGTGCTCGCGCCGCATGTTCGACTTGACCTCATAGTGCAAGCGGAGGTCCCAGTCGGTCGCGGCAAGCTGGGGGAGCAGGGTCCCGACGTAGTGCATGTCCATGATGTTGTCGACCATCACCACGTCGAGGACCTCGTGACGGCGCACATGCGCCTCGATCTCGGTCCAGACACGCTCGGGTGGCTTGCTGCGGAAGGCCATGGTCGAACCGTTGAGCCCGCAGAACGTGCAGTGCTTCAGCGCACCCCACCAGCAGCCCCGAGCTGCCTCGTGCACGAGCTTGGGTTCGAGGTACTCGCGAACGGGGCTGGCCTCGATGGCCGCGAAGTAGGCATCGAAGTTCGGCGTCGGCACGTCTTCCATGAGGAGGGTGTCGCTCGCGGAGTCGTTGACGACGGACTCGTCGCCTCGGCGCCAGCACAGACCGCCGATCTTGGACAGGACTCGGGGATCTCCACCTTCGACGAGCGCCTCGAGCAAGGCGATGAACGTTCGCTCACCCTCGCCGCCGACGACGTAGTCGAGGGACGGGAAGTTCCGATGCAGTGCAGGACCCATCGGTCCGTCACAGTTCCCGCCTCCGAGGACGACCGTGACGTTCGGGTCACGTCGCTTCAACTCGGCCGCGAGCGCAAGTGACGGGACGTTCTGCATGAACGTCGAGGTGAGCCCGACGACATCGGGAGCTTCGAGCAGGACGACTTCGGCGGTTGCCCTGACGAATTCGGCCGCCCACGGGCGCATCCGTTGGGCAGCGTCGTCGCTGCGGGCGGCCGTCGCCGGGTGCGCCAGGTACCGGGTGACGGGCCAGGTCGCGTCGCCGTAGAGGGACGACGTGAAGACCCAGTCGCCGACCCCGTGGAAGAGGCCGTCCTCGACCAGATCCGAGTAGTCGTCCGGTGTCACCTCCCCGCCGCTCGCGTCGAGCAGAGCCTCGGCCCACCTGATGTTCGCGTAGTGGACGCGCACGTCGTCGCCGGGACGGTGCTCAGCGACGACTGCGCTGAGGAGGCTCAGCGGTAGGGACGGGGTGTCGAGCGACTGCCACGGCATCGTCACGAGGCTGATGCGCATCAGTTGCTCACGATCGATCGGTGCCGAGCGTCGAACGCCCCACCAAGCTCTACAGCGACTGTCGACGGCCCGAGGCCGCGGCAGGTGCTACGCGTGGGTGACTGCGGTCTTCAGCTTGGCGCTCTCGTCCTCGCCCGGCTGGACCGCGGCGACGGGACTCGAAGGAAGGCCCGGCGTCAGCATGATCCCGGGACGCTCGTTCTTGATTTCGGTCTTCTCGATGCTCATGGTGTCGATGCTCCACGGGGTTCGGGTAGCGGCTTCTGGGGTGTCAACCTAGCACGGCCACCGGCGACCCAGGGCGGGACGGTGCTCGCGCCATCCGCACCCTGCTGGCACTCAGCCCGAGTGCCCACCCAGGAGGACCGAGTCCCTGAGCCGTTCTCCGGGAGGCCAGGGAACGCCGTACAGCGCCGAGGCGTTCTCGAAGCACAGCTTCCTGATCGTCGCAACCGGCAGCGCCTCGAGCTGCCGGCGCACGAGCGCCTGCGTGTCCGGCCAGGAGCTGTCTGCATGGGGATAGTCCACCTCGATCATCACCCGGTCCTCGCCAATTACCTCGAGCTGGTGGAACGCCGACGGATCTTCGATCGAGGCGAACCAGAAGTTCCGCCGCAGGATGTCCGAGGGGTGTGGGTCCGTGGGCTCCCAGGCGAGCGACTGATCACGCTTCCGAAAGGAGCAATCGAGGCGCTCGATCACGGTAGGGACCCACGACGCGCCTGCCTCGGGCAGCACGATCTTGATCGTCGGGAACCGGATCGGGACCTTCGCGAAGATCCAGTCGACGATGGCCATGATGCCGTTCAGCGGGAAGAGCGTGACCAGCACCATGGGCGGCGAGTCCGGAGCCGGACGCGGGATGACCCCCGACGATCCGACGTGCAGGTTGACCACCGTGTCCGTTTCGGCGCAGGCCGCGAAGAACGGATCCCAGTACCCGCCGTGGAGTGAGGGGAAGCCCAACGCGTAGGGATTCTCCGAGAAACTCACCGCTCTCATGCCCCGCTCGGCGTTCCTCCGGATCTCGGCGGCCGCGAGCTCGACGTCCGCGAGAAACGGGAGCTGGCACGGGATGAACCGATCCGGAGCCGCTGCACACCACTCCTCGTGAACCCAGTCGTTGTAGGCACGGACGCATGCGAGCGCCGCGTCCCGATCTCCGAGCCTTGCGATCGTCGCACCGGCAAAGCCCCACACGTTCGACGGGAAAGCCAGTGAAGCCCAGACGCCGTTGAGATCCATGTCGGCCAGGCGTGCTCGAGCGTCGAACACCCCAGGACGGAAGTCCTCCCACCGCATGCCGTTCGCGCTCCACTCGCTCATCGGACGGCCGACGGTGCCGTCGGACCCAGACAGGTAGTGGAGGCGACCCGCGATCTGCCACGCCGGCCGTCCGTGCACCTCGATCATCCTGGGAATCGAGTCCGCGAACTTCCGGGGGACCTGATCGAAGAGGTTCGCCGGCTCGAGAACGTGGTCGTCGACCGAGATCACGGGGCACCAGACGCTCCTCGGCTCCGGATCAACCAGCAAGGTGAGCCGCTGATCGGGGTCGATGCCATGGGCATTCTCGTGTTCCTTGATCTCGTCGAGCGAGACGTTCACTTGTGGACCCCGATGATCTCGAACAGCGCGGCGATCGTAGTCTGGTGTTCGGGTCCCCGAGAGAGTCAACGACGTTGACGCGGACACGGTCGGTACGATGCTCGCGATGCCCGAGCCGAAGTCCTTCTTCCTCTCGCAAGAGATGTTCGACTATCTCCTCGCGCACTCGACTCCGATCGATGACGCGCAACGGTGGATCATCGAGCAGACGGCTACGAGCCCCGATATCCCTGAAGTCATGCGCGCTTCGGCGATCTCGCCCGAACAGGGCAACTTCTTGACGTTCCTCACTCGCACGATCCGCGCGCGCTCGGCTATCGAGGTGGGCACGTTCACCGGGTATTCCGCCGTCTGCATCGCCCGCGGGCTACGACCGGGCGGGCACCTGCTGTGCTGTGACATCAGCGAACCGTGGGCCGCCATAGCGCGGGAAGGCTGGGCGAGGGCCAGCGTGGCTGATCGCATCGAACTGCGTCTCGCGCCGGCACTCGACACGCTCAGAGCCCTCCCGCGCAAGCCGATGCTGGACCTGGCCTTCATCGACGCCGACAAGGGCGGGTATCCGAGCTACTACGAGGAGATCCTCGGCCGACTTCGCCCCGGTGGCGTCATCCTCGCGGATAACACGTTGTGGCGCGGCGAGGTGCTCGATCCCGCGGCGGCACGAGAAGCGCCCTCCGAGGTCCAGGCGATCTGCGCCTTCAATGACATGGTCGCCGCGGATGAACGCGTCGAGAGCCTCATCCTCACCGTAGGCGACGGCCTCACAATGATCCGCAGACGACGGCAGAGCTCAAGGAATCCGTTCAGGCGTTGGTGATCGCGCCGCGCTCGGCACCCTGGGCGAGCTTGGCGTACTTGGCCAAGAACCCACTCGTGTAGCGCGGAGCGATCGGCTTCCAATCGACCTTGCGCGCCTCGAGCGTGGCCGCGTCGACCATCAGGTCGATCGTGTGCTCGGTTGCGTCGATCACGATGCGGTCACCCTCGGCGACGAACGCGATCGGCCCACCGTCGACGGCTTCCGGCGCAACGTGGCCGACGCAGAAGCCGTGCGTCCCGCCGGAGAAGCGACCGTCCGTGACCAGCGCGCAGTCGCCGCCGCGCCCTGCGCCCTTCATGGCGCCGGTGACCGCGAGCATCTCCTTCATCCCCGGACCGCCCTTGGGCCCCTCGAACCGGATCACGACGACATCACCGGGGTTGATCTTCCCGGCGAGGATGGCCTCCATCGCGTGCTCCTCGCCGTCGAAGACGCGCGCGGTGCCGTCGAACGTGAGGACGTCGAGTCCGGCGACCTTCACGACACTTCCGTTCGGGGCCAGCGATCCGGTGAGGATCGCGAGACCCCCTTGTGAGTGGATCGGGTCCGACAATGGGTGCACCACGGTGCCGTCGGGGTCCGGTGGCGCGAGCTCAGCGAGGTTCTCCGCCATCGTCTTCCCGGTGACGGTGAGCACGTCTCCGTGCAGCAGACCCGCCTCGAGGAGCATGCGCAGCACCACCGGCACGCCACCCACCCGGTCGAGGTCGGTCATGTGGAACTTTCCGTGGGGCTTCATGTCGGCGACGTGCGGGACGCGGGCACCGATGCGGTTGAAGTCGTCGAGGTCGAGCTCGACGTCGGCCTCGAACGCGATCGCAAGGAGGTGCAGCACCGCATTGGTGGACCCACCGAGTGCCATCGTGACGGCGATCGCGTTCTCGAACGCCTCCTTGGTGAGGATCTGGCGGGGCCGGATCCCGAGCTCCAGCAGCCGCACCACCGCTTGACCGCTCGCGTACGCGAAGTCGTCGCGGCGCCCGTCGACGGCCGGCGCCGATGCGCTCCCGGGGAGCGACATGCCGAGCGCCTCGCCCACGGCGGCCATCGTGTTCGCGGTGAACATCCCCGCACAGGACCCTTCCGTCGGACAGGCCTTGCGCTCGATCTCGCCGAGCTCGTTCTCGGTGAGCGTGCCGGCCGCGCATGCCCCAACCGCCTCGAACACGCTCACGATGTCGAGGGTCTCGTCGCCGAGCTGTCCGGGGAGGATCGATCCGCCATAGAGGAACACGGCCGGCAGGTTCAGACGCGCCGCGGCCATGAGCATCCCCGGAAGGCTCTTGTCGCAGCCCGCGAACGTGACCATTGCGTCGAATCGCTCGCTGTGCATCACGCACTCGACGGAGTCGGTGATGATCTCGCGGGATACGAGCGATCCGCGCATCCCCTCGTGCCCCATCGAGATGCCGTCGCTGACGGCGATCGTCACGAACTCGAACGGGAAACCACCGGCGTCACGAACGCCTTCCTTCGCCCGCTTGGCGAGCCGGTCGAGCGGCATGTTGCAGGGCGTGACCTCGTTCCAGCTCGACGCCACTCCGACCTGCGGCTTGTCCCAGTCGTCGTCGCCCATCCCGACGGCCCGCAACATCGCGCGCGCCGGCGCGCGCTCCATACCGTCGGTGACCTCTCGGCTGCGTGGCTTCATGTCACTCATGACATCCAGCGTACCGGGGGGCTCAGCGAACCGGCCCAACCGTTCCGTTGGTGATGGCCACGAGCTCCGCCGGAGTGAGCGGGAACACGGCGTGCGGACTGCCGCCCGCCGCCCAGACCGCGTCGAGGTCCAGCAACGTGTCATCGACGAACGCGATCGGCTGCTCCAGATGACCGACCGGCGCGACCCCCCCGAACTCGAAGCCGCACCGAGCGCGGACGAACTCTGCGTCGGCCTGGGCAACGTCCTCATCGAGCGCGGCTCCGATGACTGCCGGATCGACGCGGTGCGCGCCACTTGCGAGCACGAGGACCGGACGGTCCGTCTCGAGCGCCCGGAACACGAGCGACTTCACGATCTGCGCGACGTCGCAGCCGAGTGCCGCCGCGGCATCCGCGGCAGTCCGCGTGGTGTCAGCGAGCACGCGCACCTCCTGGACGAGTCCCCGCGCCGCGAGGGCACTCCGGACCCGTTCGACAGCTGGATCCGGCGCGGCAGCCGGATCGGGGTCGGCAGCGGGAGGCACGGGGTCGCACGGTAGTGGGTTGCGCCCTAACGTCGAGCCGTGAGCACGGTGCTTCTCGCAACACCAGATGGACTGCTCCGCTTCGACGACGGAACGACGACCCCTGCACGAGAGCTCGAGGGGCGACGCGTCGGACGACTGGCCCGACGCCGGGACACCTGGCTCGCGGTCGTCGACGAGACCATCATCGCTCGACGCGAGCCCGCCGGCTCCTGGTCGGACCTCGCGACCGCCGACGTCGGACTGACCTGCGTGCTCCCGGTTCCGGACGGTGCGTGGTGCGGGACCGTCGACGGCCGCGTGCTCCGCCTCCTCGGCGATCGGTTCGCACCGGTGACGGCGTTCGACGCGATCGACGGACGCGACGCGTGGCATGCGGTCCCGAGCGGCGAGCCGTACGTACGATCGCTCACGAGCACGGCCGATGCGCGCGCGGTGCTCGCAAGCGTGCACGTCGGTGGCATCGCCCGGTCCGGTAATGGCGGGTCGTCGTGGCGACCGACGATCGACGTCGAGACCGATGTCCACGAGGTCCGTGCTCACCCGAGCGATGCGCGCCTCGTGCTCGCCGCCGCGGGATACGGACTCGCGGTGAGCCGTGATGCGGGCACATCGTGGGAGCTGCAGACCGACGGCCTCCATGCCACCTACCTCAGGGCGGTGGCGTTCACCACCGAGGCCGCACTCGTGAGCGCGTCCAGCGGTCCAGCCGGCGAGCAGTCGGCGCTCTACCGGTGGGACGACGAGGACCCCACACTGACGAAGATCGAGCGCGGACTCCCGGAGTGGCTGGATGGCAACGTCGACACCGGTGGACTCGACTCGGCGGGTGAGCTCGCGGCGTTCGCCGACGACGGCGGGACCGCGTACCGCAGCGTCGACGGCGGCCGGACGTGGGCCGTCCTCGCGAGCGATGTCGGGCCGATCCGATCCGTGGGCGTGCAACCCGATTGAGGATCGGGACTCAGCGTGTCAGCCGCCGAGACGCTCGTCGAGGAGGCGGTTGAGTGTCTGCGGGTTCCCGGAGCCCCGTGTCGCCTTCATCGCCTCGCCCATGAGGAAGCCACGCGTCTTCTTGCGTTTCTTGTCGTCGCCGGCGCGATACGCGTCGACGGCCTCGGCGTTGGCCACGAGGACCTCGTCGAGCACCGTCGCGAGTGCCCCCTCGTCGCTCTCCTGGGCGAGCCCCCGCTCCTCCACGATCTGCTTCGGACGCTTGGGCTCCCGCAGCGCCTCACCGAGCACGTCTTTCGCGAGGCCCCGCGACAATGTGCCGTCGGCGACGAGATCGACCAGCTCGGCCAGGCCGTCGGGTGCCAACGGCAGCACCTCGGGCGACAGGCCGGTCTCGTTCAGGTGGGCGAGCACGTCGCCGGTGCACCAGTTGACGATGTCCTTGGCGCTGCCCGCGCCGAGCGCGAGCACCGCGGCCTCGGCATACCCCGGCAGCCCGGAGACGTCGAGCAACACGCGAGCATCGGCCTCCGTGATCCCCCACTCGCCCATCAGCCGGGCGCGGTGCGCGGCAGGGAGCTCGGGGACCGAGTCGCGTGCCAGCGCACGCTGCGCGTCGGTCGGCGCCACGGGCACGAGATCGGGCTCGGGGAAGTAGCGGTAGTCGCTCGATCCTTCCTTGCTGCGCATCCCGTGTGTGACACCGTCGTCCTCGTCCCAGTGGCGGGTCTCCTGGGCGATCCGCTCCCCCGCTTCGCACATCGCGATCTGGCGTTCGATCTCGTGATCGATGGCACGACCGAGCGAGCGCAGCGAGTTCATGTTCTTGACCTCGACCTTGGTGCCGAGCTCTTCCACGCCGACGAGGCGGACCGACACGTTCGCGTCGACCCGCATCGACCCTTCCTCCATCTTCACGTCGGACACACCGAGTGCGGCGAGCACCGCGCGCAGCTCGCTGACGTACCCCCGCGCCTGCTCCGCCGACGTGATGTCGGGCCGACTCACGATCTCCATCAGCGGGACGCCGGCCCGGTTGTAGTCGACGAGGGAGTACTCGGCATCGTGGATGCGGCCGCCACCACCCATGTGGAGGGTCTTGCCGGTGTCTTCTTCGAGGTGCGCGCGCTCGATGCGCACGACCGTCCCGTCGACGTCGATCACCCCGTCGGCGAGGATCGGATGCTCGTACTGGCTGACCTGGTAGTCCTTCGGCATGTCCGGGTAGAAGTAGTTCTTCCTCGCGAAGATCGAACGCTCCGGCACATCGAACTGGAGCGCATGCGCGAACCGCAGCGCGAACTCCACGACTCGCTCGTTCAGGACCGGCAGCGACCCGGGCAACCCGAGACAGATCGGGCACACGTTCGTGTTGGGTTCGGAACCGAACTCGTTCGGACAACCGCAGAAGAGCTTGGTGGTGGTCGCCAGCTCGCAGTGAACCTCCAGCCCGATGACCGGCTCGTAGCGCACGGCATCGTTCATGGCGCGATCCCCCCGGAGCCGGCGGGCGCGCCGTCCTCGAGCACCTGAGCGACCCGGAACATCGTCGGCTCACCGAGCGCGTCGGCGAGGACCTGCACCCCGATCGGGAGCCCGCCGGCATCGACACCGAACGGCACGCTCATCGCGGCGTGCCCGGCGAGGTTGGTGGGGATCGTGCAGATGTCGGACAGGTACATGGCCAGCGGGTCCGAGGCCTTCGCGCCGATCGCGAACGCGGTGGTGGGAGCGGTCGGCGAGAGCAGGACGTCGAAGCGCTCGTACGCGGCGCGGAAGTCCTCGATGATCAGCGTGCGGACACGTTGTGCCTGCCCGTAGTACGCGTCGTAGTAGCCCGCCGACAGCGCGTAGGTGCCGAGCATGATGCGGCGCTTCACCTCCGGGCCGAAGCCAGCGGCGCGCGTGCGCCCGTTCATCTCGGCGACATCCTCGCCGTCGACTCGCAGGCCATAGCGCACACCGTCGTAGCGAGCGAGGTTCGACGACGCCTCGGCGGGGGCGATCAGGTAGTAGGCCGAGAGCCCGTACACGGTGCTGGGCACCGACACCGTCTCGACGATGGCGCCTCCCGCGGTGAGCACCTCCACCGCGCCGGCGACAGCGGCGCGCACCTCGGCCTGGATGCCGTCGACCTCGGTGAGTTCTTGGACGATGCCGATCCGCAGTCCGTCGACACCTTCACCGAGGTGCGGGGTGACGGGCTCGACCCCCGAGGCGATGCTCGTGGAGTCGAGGGAGTCGTGACCTGCGATCACGTCGAGCAGCAGGGCGGCGTCCGCGACGGTCGCGGCGAACGGGCCGATCTGATCGAGGCTGCTCGCGAACGCGATGAGCCCGTAGCGGGAGACCGCGCCGTACGTGGGCTTCACGCCGACGACGCCGCAGAGCGACGCGGGCTGGCGGATCGAGCCCCCGGTGTCGGACCCGAGCGCGAGCGGCGCGAACCCGGCTGCGACCGACGCGGCCGAACCTCCGCTCGATCCACCGGCGACTCGGGTCGGATCGTGCGGGTTGTGCGTAGGACCGAACGCGGAGTTCTCGGTGGACGAGCCCATCGCGAACTCGTCGAGGTTCGCTTTGGCGAGCACGATGCCGCCGGCGTCGACGATCCGGTCGACGACCGTGGCCGTGTAGGGCGGGCGCCAACCGTCGAGGATCTTCGAACCGGCCGAGGTCGGCACGCCCCGCACGCACAGGTTGTCCTTGAGGACGACCGGGACGCCGGCGAGCGGGCCGGGGTCCTCGCCCGCCGCGACCCGCGCATCGATCGCGTCTGCCGCGGCACGGGCCTCGTCGCCCATCACGAGCAGGAGCGCGTGCAGCTCGGGGTCTCGCTCGGCGATCAGCTCGAGGCGTTCGTCGACGACGGCGCGAGCGGTGCGTTCGCCCGCGCGCACGGCGCGGGCGATCCCGATCGCATCGTCGACCCCGGGCCCCGTCGCGGATGAAGGTGAGGATGCGGTCACGGTGCGTCGAGGATCCGCGGCACGCGGAACCGTCCGTCCTCGACTGCAGGCGCGGCGGCCAGGACCTCGTCGCGATCGAGGGTCGGGCGGACCTCGTCGGCCCGCAACACGTTGACGAGGGGAAGCGGGTGCGCGGTGGGTTCGACGCCGGTGAGGTCGAGCGCGGCGACATCCTCGGCATGGTCGAGGATCACGCCGAGCTCTCCAGCCAGCCGTTCGAGCTCGTCGTCGTCGAGCGAAAGCCGCGCGAGCGCCGCGACATGCTCGACATCTGCGCGCGAGATCCGGTCGGACACGCCGCCGAGTCTACGGGGCACAGTTCCCGAGCCCGACTCCGGTTTCCCCGTCGCGCACCCCGACTACGATCCCGCGTCGAAGCGACGGCACGTCAGATGCCGGACGCCGGTACCAACGCACCACGACACCAACGAACATCGACACCGACGAGCATCGACACTGGCACCAGCACCTACCTTGGGAGGCGAGCGTGGCGAAGCACCCGTTCCTGTCCGACGAGTGGTTCGCGATCGTCGAGCAGCTGGTCGAAGACCACGGGGCCGACGCCCCCGGTGCCCCGGACATCACCGTGAACGTCACGGTCACCGACACACCCTTCGGCGCCGAGCGGCACATGCACATGGGAAGCCAGGGCGGGAAGGGCCATTGGGGTATCGGTCACGCCGACAGCTCCGACCTCGGCCTCACCACCGACTACGAGACCGCCCGCGAGGTCTTCCTCTCGGGGGAGCCCCAGGCCGGCATGCAGGCGTTCATGACGGGCAAGGTCCGCATCCAGGGTGACATGGCGAAGCTCATGGCGAGCCAGGCCGCCGGCGGTGGCCCGGGCGCGAACACCGCGCTGGCCGAGGCGATCCAGGGGATCACGGAGTAGCGCCAGCGGTCACCGAGGCACCCGGATTACCGAGGAGCGTCGACCCCGCTCGAGCGCGTGGTCGAGACGAACCGCGCCGCGACCACGGCGAGCACCGCCACGATCGCGCCGACGGCGTAGGCCCGCTCGAAGCCCGCCCCTCCTGCCGCGCCCTCTTGCAGCGTGGAGAGCACCTGGATCCCCATCACCGCGCCGATGGCGTCACACATCTGCTGTGCCGCGTTGGCCACCCCGAGTCGCTCGTCCGACACCGAGTTCGATGCGACGGTGATCAACGACGGCATGGCGGCACCCGCTGCGATGCCGGAGACGAAGAGTCCGACGAACACGAGCGCCAGCGCCTCCCACGCCGTCGCGGCGACGAAGCAGGCCATCGAGAACACGAGGAGGATCGTGCCGAACGTCGCGACACGACGCTCGCCGAAGCGCAGCGCGGCATAGCCGGAGACCGGCGATGCCGTGCTGTTGCTCAGCGGTCGCAGCACCATCGCGAGCGACGCGGCAGCAACGGAGAACCCGAACTCCTGGCGCACGAGGAACGGCGTGACGATGAATCCACCCATGTACGCGAAGTTGACCGCGGTGCGCGCGGCCAGCGCGGCCGAGAAGTCGCGCGTGGCGAACAGCTCCAAGGGCATGAGGGGATGTTCCGTCGTGCGCTCGATCCGCACGAAGACGACGAGTGCGATGGGTGCCACGCCGAGCAGCGCGAGCACCAAGGGGCTCCCCCACCCCGATGAGCCGGCGAGGTTCAGGCCGAGGAGGAGCGCGGTCGCGGCGGCACCCAGCGAGACGACACCCGGCCAGTCGATTGGCACCCGAACGCCCCGCGGGATCTCGTGCAGCACGCGCATCGCGGCGAGGACCGCGAGCGCAGCCAACGGCGCCTGGATCGCGAAGATCCCCCGCCAGCCGATCGCGTCGACGACGGGGCCTCCGACGATCAGCCCGATCACCGGTCCGCCCGCGCCCACCAGCGACCACCACCCCATCGCCTTGACCCGCTCTTCTACGGGGTACGCACGCATGATCAGCGCCATCGAGGCCGGGCCGATCGCGGCACCGCCGCCCGCGGCGACGAGGCGCAGCACGACGAGTGAGAGACCACTCCATGCCACGGCAGTGCACGCCGTGGCGATGGCGAACACCGTCAGGCCCGCGAGGAACACCTTCCGGTGCCCGATCACGTCGCCGAGGTTCCCGAGCAACGGCATCGCGAGGGCCATCACGAGGAACGGGCCCGTGACCGTCCACGTCAGGAGCGTGCGGCTCGAGCCGAGGTCGCGCGCCACCTCGCCGAGCGACACGGCGAGGATCGTGATGCTGAAGCCCGTCGCGAACAGCCCGACGAGCACCGTGACGAGCAGTAGTCGCGGGGTGCGGCGCGACGGTGGG
Source organism: Actinomycetes bacterium (assembly GCA_031418075.1). Taxonomy (GTDB): domain Bacteria; phylum Actinomycetota; class Acidimicrobiia; order IMCC26256; family PALSA-555; genus DASUAO01. The sequence goes on along the minus strand of JANOWV010000611.1, from coordinate 662 downwards.
ACGCGGCGCGTGAGCCGGTCGCGCAGCAGCAACGGCCACGCGACGACGGGCTCTTCGCCCGCGAGGTCGACGACGACGGGAACTTCGCGCTCGGGCAAGCAGCGAGCCTACCGAGGCACGTCGGCGCGACTTCCCCCAGCTGCGTGCACGCCAATTCTTGGTTGCGTGCGCGCTACTTCCCCAGCTGGGTGCGCGCTACTTCTGGGCTGCATGCTCCGGGAGCCAGAACCACGAGCGCAGGAACACGAAGGCGGCACCGGCGCTGAGGAACGCGAACGAGACCAGCTCGGAGAACCCGCGCTGGCGCGCCACGTCGCCGCCGCCCTCGCCGAACGTGCCCGGCCCCACGATCTGGAACACCGAGTAGACGGCCTTCACCGAGGCGACCACGAAGAGGATCGCGGCGATGAAGCACGCCCCGTAGAGCGCAGCGCGTGCGACCTTCCCGGTCGCGTCGGCCGCGAGCTTGCCCACCGGCGCGAGCACCTTCGCCCGCCGGAGGTGGAACACCAGGATGCCGAGTGCCGCGAGCCCGAGGAGCCCGCTGCGCACGGCAATGCGGTAGTCGCCGTTGTCGGATGCCCCGCCACCACCATGAGGCCCGCCACGACCAGCGAACACGGTCTGCTCGAGGACCACGCGCAGCTCGCGCGGCACACCGC
>JANOWV010000610.1:0-13358 GCA_031418075.1 Actinomycetes bacterium | reverse complement strand
TCGGGGATGATTCTTCGCCTGGCCGAAGGCCTCATCGATTGGCCCGTAATTTCCGTTGCGCTGGCGACACGCTTGTACAGCGTCACTCAACCAGCAGCGCAGAGCGCGATCGACCACCTGGTCGAGATCGAAGTGCTTCGTGAGCTGACGGGCCGGAATTACGGGCGCGTCTACGGAGCCCGCAAGGTGATGGAGATCGTCAATCGTCTATGACTGGTGGAATCCTCCGCTCGGCCGACTCGACGTCGGATTCCGAACCAGGATCGGGACTCGCTCGTGTGATCGAGCTTGGCCCGATCTCGCCACGCAGATCCCCAGTCGTACCGCGAGCTGTTTCCGGACCCAGCGGCGGTGGAGACCGTCGAGACGGTTAGGCCGGGCCTCGGAGCAAGTGGTGACGCCGGCCAGGTCTAGCCTCGGGGCATGAGTCGCGACCCGGTCGTTGCAAGCCACGGGTGGGGGGTGCTGCACCTCTTCTATGCCGTCGACCAGGACCGGGCCGACCGTGACGCCGGGGGCGCCAAGCGCATCCTCGAAGCGATCGACGAGTTCTGTCGTGAGGCACCGCACCAGGTCCGCACGTTCGCCGTGCTCGGCCACAAAGCCGACCTCGGGATCATGGCGGTGGGTCCGGACCTCGCCCGCCTGCAGGCCCTCCAGCAGGAGCTCGCGCGTGGGCCACTGCGGCTCACCTGGTCGTACGTCTCGCTCACGGAGTCGTCCGAGTACGCGGCGACCGAGGACGACGAGCGAGCCCGTCTGGTCGGGGAGGAGTCGCTCACCGACTCCGCCGAGATCGAGGAACGGCTCGCGACCTGGCGGGAGCGCATCGAGCACTACCGCGAGCAGCGCATCCACCCCACGCTGCCTGAGCGCCGGGTGCTGTGCTTCTACCCGATGTCGAAGCGACGCAGCCCCGACCCCGGTGGTGACAACTGGTACGCGCTCCCCTTCGACGATCGGAAGCGCCTCATGGCCGGGCACGCGCGCGTCGGGCGCACGTTCGCCGGCCGGGTGGTGCAGCTCATCACCGGCTCCACCGGCATCGACGACTGGGAGTGGGGCGTCACGCTCTTCGCCGACGATCCCGATGTGCTCAAGGAGATCGTCTACGAGATGCGCTTCGACGAGGTCTCGGTGCGCTACGGCGAGTTCGGGGCGTTCGTCACCGGCCTGGTGCTCGAGCCGTCCGAGGCGCTCCGGCGGGTGGGACTCGACGCGTGAGCCCGGCGGCCTCGACCCCGGTGCGCGCGTGGCCGATCGCCTGACGCGCGACGGTGCGCTCGACCGCCTGCGCGCCGTCTCCGACGAGATCGTGGATCGGGTCACGAAGGTGCTGCCGGCGTGGGTCGTTCGCGAGGTCGGCCGCATCGGCGAGGCGTGGGCCGAGGCCTCGGGGGCGAGCGTGGAGTGGGAGCCGGCGGCGAACGACGCCGCGACCGCGGTATCGGACCGCGTCTGCGCCGACCTGCGGGTGTTGTTCGCCTCCGAGCCGGAGGCGATGCAGCACACACCACTCGAAGTGGTCCGCACGGCGGTCGACGAGCCCACCGCGGTGCTCGCCGCGCTCCGGATCCCTCCCGTCGACCGGGACGAGTTCGCGACGCGGTCCTGGCCCGACGATCGCTACGGACTGACGCCCGTGACGCTTGCCGACCTCGGTGACCCCGATCTCGGTCCGCTGCTCCTCGCATGGGGGATGGCCAAGGCGGCCGCGCTCCGAGGCGACGACGACGGGTGAGGACCCTCGGCGGCCGGGTCGTCGCGAGCGGTCCTACGATGCGCCCGTGCAGGCGGCGTCGGCGGACATTCCAGAGGTGACGACGATCGGTGGTTCCGCGCGGCTGGGCGTCGACGAGATGATGGCGCTCGCCGCGTCGGCGCCGGTCGGCCTGTTCGTCGGGGTCGACCCCGAGGGACTGGTGCTCGTGAACGACAAGCTCGAGGCGATCACCGGGCGCTCGGAGGCCGAGCTCCTGGGCCAGGGGTGGCTGCGCGCGATCCATCCCGACGACCGGGCGCGCCTCGAGGCCGAGTTCGAGGGCGACCCGCACGACATGGACGACGAGCACCGGATCCTCCGGCCCGACGGGACGGTCCGCTGGGTCCGCGCCAAGACGGTCGCCGTCTCGGAACCGGGCGTACCGACGCGCGTCGTCGGGACCGTTGTCGACATCACCGAGATGAAGATCGCGGCCGAGACACTCCGGCACAGCGAGGCGAGGTTCCGCGGGATCGTCGAGCACTCGTTCGACGCGATCGTCGTCGTCGGCCCCGACGGGACCGTTCGCTACGCGTCGCCGTCGGCGAACGCAGTCAGCGGCTTCCCGAAGGGCTCCCAGGTGGGACGACCGGCACTCGACCTGGTGCATCCCGACGACCGCGCGACGGTGAGCGCCGCAATCGACGCGGCCAGACCGCCGGGGTCCGACATGGCCGAGTCCGATCCGGCCGCCTCCGATCCGGCGCACCCGGTCGCGCCGTTCACCTTCCGGTCACCGCACGCGGACGGCCACTGGCTGACCTTCGAGGCCACGGCGGTGGACCTGAGTGCCGACCCGGCCATCGGCGGCATCGTGCTCACGGGCCGCGACGTGACGACGCAGCGGGCCAGCGCGTCCGCGGAGCGAGCGAGTGAAGCCCGCCACGTCGAACAGGCATCAATCTTGGAGATGATCGCCACGGCCGCGCCGATCCAGGACACCCTCACTGAGGTCTGCCGGATGCTCGAGCGTCGTCTCCCGCACGTGCGCTGCACGGTGCTCCTCGTCGATGCAGACCTCAAGGTCCTGGAATACGGGGCGGCACCGAGCTTCCCGACTTCGTTCACCGACTCGACTGGTGGTCTCCCGATCGCGGAGGACTCCACGATGTGCGGAGCTGCGGTGATGCGCGGTGAGACCGTGATCGTCCGCGACGTGCTCGATGATCCGGTGTTCGGGAAGTTCGCCGATCTCGCCCGCGCGAACCACATCAGAGGGTGCTGGTCGACCCCGGTCTGGGATGCCTCGGGCGAGCGCGTCCTCGGGACCTTCGCGGCGTACCTCGCGGAGCCTCGTGCGCCCGCTCCGACCGAGGTCGCGGCCGTGGAGTCCGTTGCTGCCCTTGCTGCGATCGCCATCGAACGCCACGACGTCCAGGCGCGACTCGCCGCGCAGGCCCATCACGACTCCCTGACCGGCCTCCCCAACCGCAACCTGTTCGGCGAGCTGCTCGAACACGCGCTCCGACGGGCGCAACGATCGGGGTCGGCGGTCGCGGTGCTCTTCCTCGACCTCGACCGCTTCAAGATCGTCAACGACAGCCGCGGCCACGATGCCGGCGACGAGCTGCTCGGCGCGGTTGCGGGTCGGCTCGAGTCGGTCCTCCGTCCGGGTGACGTCGTGGCCCGTTTCGGCGGTGACGAGTTCACCGTGCTCTGCGAGGACCTGCAGCCCGATACGGCCGACGAGCAAGCCATCAATGTCGCCGGTCGGCTGATCGACGCGCTCAGAGACCCGTTCACCGTCGCCGGCGACGAGCTCTTCATCGGCGTGAGCATCGGGATCGCGGTTGGCATCACCGGACTCGAGCAGCCCGACGCGCTGCTGCGCGACGCCGATGCCGCCATGTACCTCGCGAAGGAGCGCGGCCGGGGGAGATGCGAAGTCTTCGATGAAGCGATGCAGGCTCGGGCACGCGACCGGTACGACGTCGAGAACGCTCTCCATCGTGCCGTGGCCCGCCAGGAGTTCCGCGTCTTCTTCCAGCCGATCGTCGACCTCGCCAAGGGAACCTGTATCGGCGTCGAGGCGTTGGCGCGATGGCAACACCCCGAGCGTGGTCTGCTCGGCCCCGGCGAGTTCCTCCGATCGGCGGAGGAGATGGGCCTGATGGTGCCGATCGGTGAGATCGTCCTTGACCTCGCGTGCACCCGCGCAGCCGAGTGGCTCGCGGTCGTCCCTGATCCGTCGCGCTTCCGGATGTCAGTCAACCTCTCGAGCCGCCAGCTGCTGCACGTCGACCTGCCGGACCTGGTGTCCGAGGTGCTCCGTCGGACCGACCTCCCGCCGCGGACGCTCTGCATCGAGATCACGGAGACCGCGGTGATGGACGACCCCGAGGCAGGGCTCCTGGCGGTGAAGGCGCTCAAGGCACTCGGTGTGCAGGTCTGCGTCGACGACTTCGGCACGGGGTACTCGGCGCTCGGCTATCTCCGCGCCTTCCCGATCGATGAGGTCAAGATCGATCGCTCGTACGTGGCGGCGCTCGGTGCCGACCCGGAGGAGTCCGCGATCGTGGCCGCAGTGGTGAGCCTCGGGCACGGGTTGGGGGTGACGGTCACCGGCGAGGGCGTCGAGACCGCGGAGCAGGTCGCCTTACTGCGTGCGCTCGGCGTCGACGCGGCCCAAGGGTTCCTCATCGCCCCGCCCCAGCCGGCCGCCGATCTCACCGCCCAGCTCATCCGACCGAAGACCTGGCTCTGACGGTTCGGGCGCAATTCACACTGCCGAAACATTGGCGCGACGGGCCGGAAACCTACGACGGGCAGGCTGTCAAACATCTGACAGGCTGGTGCCTGACGGTCACGGGGTCTGACAAGGGGGAGCTGTGAAGATCAACGCTGGCGATACCGCGTGGGTGCTGGTGTCAGCCGCGCTCGTGCTGTTCATGACGCCGGGCCTCGCGCTCTTCTACGGCGGCATGGTGCGAGCGAAGAACGTCCTCGCGATGCTCATGCAGAACTTCTTCGCGATGGGGATCGTCACCGTCCTGTGGGTGCTCTTCGGGTACACGCTCGCGTTCGGTGGCTTCGGGAACGGAGGCGTGATCGGGAACTTCGACTTCATCGGGCTCAAGGACATCTCGAGCGAGATGGTGTTCGCAGGGACCGCGATTCCCGTGCTCGCGTTCGTGGCCTTCCAGCTCACGTTCGCGGTCATCACCCCGGCGCTGATCACCGGCGCGATCGCCGACCGCATGCGCTTCGTCGCTTGGGTCGGTTTCATCATCCTCTGGTCGGTCCTCGTCTACCTCCCCGTCGCGCACTGGATCTTCGCCGGCGGCTGGCTCGCGGAGCGCGGCGCGCTCGACTTCGCCGGCGGTGCGGTCGTCCACGTCAACGCCGGTGCCGGAGCGTTGGCGCTGGTGTTCCTGCTCGGGAAACGGCGCCGTTGGCCCAAGGAGCCGATGCCGCCGCACTCCCTGCCGCTCACTCTCCTCGGCACAGGGATCCTGTGGTTCGGATGGTTCGGGTTCAACGCCGGCTCGGCGCTCGCCGCCAACGGCGTCGCGGCGCAGGCGTTCCTCAACACGTTCGTCGCAGCTGCTGCCGCCATGGTGGCCTGGCTCATCGTCGAGCGGCTCAAGGATGGGCACGCCACGACCCTCGGTGCGGCATCGGGTGCCGTGGCCGGACTGGTCGCCATCACGCCGTGCGCAGGGTTCGTGGGCGGACTCGCCCCGTTGGCGATCGGTGGGGTGGCGGGTGCCGTCTGCTACTTGGCGATCTCGCTGAAGTTCAGGTTCGGCTACGACGACTCCCTCGACGTGATCGCCGTGCACCTCGTCGGCGGGATCATCGGGTCGGTGCTGCTCGGCCTGTTCGCCGACGCGTCGGTGAACCCTGCAGGGGCCGACGGCGTGTTCTTCGGCGGCGGGTGGAGCCTGTTCGGTGAGCAGGTCCTCGCCGTCGTGGTGGTCATGGTCTTCTCGTTCACCGTGTCGCTCGCGATCGGGTTCGGGCTGAAGAAGGCACTGCCCGGTGGGATCCGGGTGAGCGAAGAGGACGAGGAAACCGGACTCGACCTCACGCAGCACTCCGAGACCGGCTACGCCCTCGAACGGGTCTGAAAGGATTTCTGACACATGAAGCTCATCGTGGGCATCATCAAGCCGTTCAAGCTCGACGACGTGAAAGACGCGCTCAAGGATCTTGGCGTCCAGGGTCTCACCGTGTCCGACGTGCAGGGCTTCGGCCGCCAGCGCGGGCACACCGAGGTGTACCGGGGCGCGGAGTACACCATCGACTTCGTCCCGAAGGTGCGAATCGAGATCCTCGTCGATGACGCCGACGTGGAGCGGATCACGACCGCGATCGTCGAGACGTCCCGCACCGGCAAGATCGGCGACGGAAAGGTCTGGGTCGTTCCAGTCGACAGCGTCGTGCGCATCCGGACGGGCGAAGCCGGTCCTGACGCAGTCTGACCCGGACGCGTCGGCGGCGCGCGTACGCGCCGACCGGGAACGGATCCTCGGCGACACCGCGCTCGGGGGCGCGGCACTCGGTGCCGCGCTCGCGCGTTCCATCGATGCCGCCATCCAGGACGTGGCGCAGCACGTCGACCTGCCCGGCCGCTTCGCAGTAGTGGCACTCGGCTCCTATGCACGTGCCGAGCTGTGCCCGGGATCCGACGTCGACGTGATGCTGCTCCACGACGGGTCGGCCTCGTCTGCCGATGTCGCCGCCGGGGCCGAGCGACTCTGGTACCCGCTCTGGGATGCGGGCCTCGTGCTCGGCCACGCCGTGCGTACGCCCCGAGAAGCGCTGGCCCTTGCCGGCGAGGAGCTCGAGGCACTCACGAGCCTCCTGGAGATCCGCCACCTGGTGGGTGACCCGGATCTCGCGACCGAGGTCGCCGGCAGGACGCGCCAGCTCGCCCACAAGCGTCGCGGCGCGTTCCTCGAGGCTCTCGCGACCGCTGCATCTTCGCGAGAGGAGCAGCCGGGGCCGATCGCCGAGATGCTCGAGCCGAACCTCAAGGACGGTGCCGGCGGTCTGCGCGATCTGCAGTCCTTGAGCTGGGCCGGGTGGGCGGTCGACGCCACCCTTGGCGGTGTCGATGCGTTGGTGCAGGCCGGCTATCTCCAGCCCGACGACCCCGCGCTGCTGGCCCGAGCCCGGGCCAAGCTCCTCGATGTGCGCGTCTCGCTCCACCGCGTCACTGGTGGCCGGAGCGACCAGCTGACGCTGCAGGAGCAAGACGCGGTCGCTGTGGTGGCCGGAGCCGCCGACGCCGACGCGCTCGTACGGGGCCTGTCGGAGGTCACCCGCGGCGTGACGTGGATCACGCAGGAGGTCTGGCGTCGGCTTCGTTCGTCTCGACGGGGCTCGTTCGGTCGGAGTGGAGGACGCGAGCGGAGCGTCGCCGATGGGGTGGTGCTCCGCGATGGGGTGATCGCACTCGCGTCCGATGCGCCGATCGATGTCGCCACGACATTGGTCGCCGCGAGGTGCGCGGCAGAACACGGGGTGCCGATCGAACGGGCATCGCTCGAACGGCTGCGCGGGCTGGAGCACGATCCCGTCCCGGTGCCCGAAGTACGCGACGCACTGGTGGCGCTGCTCCGGCACGGTCGCGCAGCCGTACCGGTGATCGAGTCGCTCGACCAAGTCGAAGCGATGGGCGCCGTGCTACCCGAATGGACGCCGGTGCGCGCGCTGCCCCAGCGCAACGCCTATCACCGCTTCACCGTCGACCGGCATCTGCTCGAATGCATCGCCGAGTGCGCGGCGCTGATCGATGACGACGGTTTCGATGGCGACGTCGCGCGTCGGACCCGCGTCGATCTTCTCCTCCTCGGCGCGCTGTTGCACGACATCGCCAAGGGCGCGCCCGACGACCATTCGAAGGCCGGAGCCGTCACTGCCCGTGCCGTCGGTCGGCGCCTGGGGCTCGACGAGCACGGCGTCGATGTGCTCGAGTGGCTCGTCAGGAACCATCTGCTCCTCGCCGACACCGCGACGCGCCGAGACCTCTCCGACGAGGACACGATCGTCCGATTCGGCCGAGCGGTGGGTGACACCGAGCGCCTCGACTTGCTCTATGCGCTCACGGTCGGCGACTCCCGCGCGACCGGCCCGGCGGCATGGAACCGAGCCAAGGCCGCGCTCGTCCGCCAGCTGTTCGTAGAAGCCGATTCCCTGCTCGAACGCGGCGTCGTCGGGGTCGGGAACGCGCTCGAGCACGAGCGCACTCTCGAAGTCCATCGCGAGCTGCTCGCGGGTGGTGTGCTCGCCTTGTCGTGGGACGACCGCCCAGACGGTTTGCTCGAGTGCAGCATCGCTGCGCCCGATCGCCGCGGGCTCCTCGCCACCGTGGCCGGTGTCCTCGCGCTGCACGGGTTCGACGTGCGGGGTGCCTCGCTCTACGGCGCGCCGGACGGTATGGCGCTCGAGGTGTACTGGGGTGTCGACGAGTTCGGCCGCCTCGACGCCGCAGGTCGTGACGCCGTGGAGCGCGACGTCGAAGCCGCCCTCGCCGGCCGGCTGTCACTCAAGGACCGATTGGGCGAGCGGTTCGCCCGCTATCGCCGGCCCCATGGCAGTCACGACGCGTCGGTGCGGATCTCGTTCGACCTCGAAGCGTCGACATCCGCGACCGTCGTCGAGGTCCATGCACCCGACGATGTGGGCCTCCTTGCCCGCGTGGCCGCGGTCTTCGCCGACCTCGAGCTCGACGTCAGTGCCGCGTTGGTGCAGACGCTCGGCGAGCGTGTCGTCGACGTGTTCTATGTGCGCGACGTCCATGGTGCGAAGCCGACGGCACCGCTGGCACTCGAGCGGCTTCGGGCGACGCTGATGGCCCGCCTCGTGCGCGACACCGTGGTCACGCCCCGGCAGTGAGCCAATAGGCTCGATCTCGTGACCGATTCGTCCCACGCCGTCGCTGCGTCCGATCTCCTGCGTTGGGCCGAGACGCTCAGCGCAGTCGCCCGCACCGGCCTGGGGTTCACGCAGAGCCTCTATGAGAAGGAGCGCTTCGAGGAGGTCCTGAAGGTCGCGGCCGACATCCGCGCGGCCGCGGTCGAGGAAGCCGAGGCCGATGGCCTCTTCGAGGAGTGGCTCGCCTCGGTGGGCGAGGGTGTCGCCGGTTACGTCACCCCCAAGGTGGCGGTCGCGGCGATCGTCGGGAACGCCGAGGGCGAGATCCTGCTCACCCAGCGGGCCGACTCGGGTGTCTGGCTGTACCCGGTCGGGTGGGCCGACGTGGGCTACTCGCCGGCCGAGATCGCGGTGAAGGAGGTCTTCGAGGAGACGGGGATCGAGGTCGAAGTCGAGTCCCTGGTCGCGGTCTTCGACGGGCTCCGGCTCGGCTTCGCGCGACTTCCCATGTACTCGCTGCTCTTCCACTGCCGCATGCTCGGCGGTGAGCTCAAGGGCCACCCACTGGAGACCCGCGACGTCGGCTTCTACCCGCGCGATGCCCTGCCGTGGCCGTTGGCCGGCGGCGCCCGCTGGGTCGAGACCGCCTTCGCCGCGATCGACGGTGAGCAGCGCCCGGTCGACTTCGACCCACCGCGCACCCCACCCTGGCGCGGCAGCGACTGAGCGTCGCGACCCCGGCGACGCTCGATCAGGCGTTGAGCTCGGTCATGGTGAAGAGCGGGTGCAGGGTCACGTCGAGGTCCGCAAGCGCCGAGACGCCACCCGCCTCGCGATCGATGACGCAGAGCGCGTGCTCGACGATGCCGCCCCGCTCTCGCAGGTCGCCGCAGCTCGTGACCACCTGACCCCCCGACGTCACGACATCTTCCACGACGGTGATCCGTCGTCCGTCGAGTTCCCCGCCCTCGGCAAGACGACACGTGCCGTAGGTCTTCGCTTCCTTGCGGACGAACAACGTTGGGATCCCGGTGACCTGCGAGAGCATCACCGCGAGGGGCACGCCGCCGAGCTCCAGCCCAGCGAGCACCTCCGTCCCTGCGGGGACCATCGGCGCGAGTGCCCCCGCGATGTCGAGCAGGAGGACGGGGTCGGCCTCGAACAGGTACTTGTCGAAGTACTCATGACTCACCGCGCCCGAGCGCAACGTGAACGTCCCCGTGAGATGCGACGCATCGAAGATGCGTTTGGCCAGAGCGTCACGATCGGTCATCCGTCCACCTGCAATTCCTCGAGGAGCATGTCCATGATCGACGCCTGCCCACCGCTGCGCTCCCACGCCTTCCCGATCCGTGCGTGGTCGACCAGGCCCGACGCCGTCGCCTCGACGGGGACCAGCGCGCGGGTCCGAGCGACGAGCGCGGCGGGCTCCAGCTCGTCGCCGTACGCAGGGAAGCACTCGAGTCCGTCCCAGATCGAGGTCAGCCCGCGGCGTTCTTCACCGATGGTGATCGTGTCGCCGCCACCCGTCGGATGCGCGTCGACGAGCGAGGCGATCGCGGCCTGGGCCTCGTCCCAGAGCTCGTGGTGGGAGCACCCATCGGGCGTACGGAATCCGGCGGCCGGGTGGAGACGCCACTCGAGGGTCGCCTCGTCGCCGCCGACCTGCCGTTCGGGTGGCGCGTCCGTGGGCTCGGGTGTGAGCCAGACCTGGGTGCCGTTCACGTAGCTGTCGATGGGGGAGCCGAGGTGCTCGTCGAGCGCGCCGAGCAACGCGGGCGTGACGCGCCACACCACGCTCGGGGTGAGTGTCGTCACGCGGCGGCCGGGTCGACGTGGCCGTAGCGGACGATCTCGTCGAACTGGTCGAGCACGGTGCGATCGTCGTCGAGGATCCCGCGGACGCGCGGCGGGGCGAGGTGCGAGCGCGCGAACCGACCCGCGACGACGGCCTTGCGGGCATCCCCGTCGCGGTCAAGGCAGTAGGTCGCCTCGTCGAGCAGCAGCGCGCCCTCCACGAGATCGGCGAGCAGGTTCGCGAACCGGCGCGAGTGGAGGAGCTGCAGCTCGTTCGACGCGGCAGAGAGGTGGTCGATCGCGAGTCGCGCCTCCGCGAGGGTGCCCGCGACCGCGTCGACGATCGGGCCGAGCACCGGCTGGGTGGCTCCGTCGAGGGCGCGCTCGACGCGTGCGAGCAGGGCGACGTGGGCGTTCTCGGCGAGCATCGCTCGGCGCACGTCCAGGCACAGGATGTTCTCGGTGCCTTCCCAGATGGTGTGGCACTGGGCGTCTCGGAGCTGGCGCGCCATCGGCCAGTCCTCCATGTAGCCGTTGCCGCCGAACAGCTCGAGCGCCTGGCTGGCGGCGTTGATCGCCTCGCGCGTGCCGCGTATCTTCGCGAGTGGAACGAGGATCCTGCGCAACGCGCGACCTTCGTCCTCGGTCTCGGCCGTGCGCGTCGCGGCGGCGCACTCGAACGCCAATGCGCAGCCGGCCTCGAGCTCTACGAGCAGATCGACGAGCGTCTCGCGCACGAGCGGATACCGGTCGATGCGCTGGCCCCATTGCTCGCGCTGCGCAGCGTAGATCGCGCCCTCGAGGAAGGACCGACGGTGGATGCCGAGACCCATCAGCGACACGCCGAAGCGGGAGCCGTTCACCATCTCCATCATCCGATTGATGCCACCCGAGGTCGTCGCCTCGCGTTCCTCCATCCCCGAGTTGTGCCCTGGGGGCGCGCCTGCCAACCACGCGCGCGCGCCGTCGAGGCTCACTTCGGCGGTGGGGACACCGGTCGTCCCGAGCTTCGACTTCAGCCGCTTGATGTGGAACCCGTTCGGCGTGCCGTCGTCGCGCAGTCGGGGGACGATGAACGTGGCGAGGCCGCGCGTGCCGGCCGGTGCGTCTTCTGGTCGCGCGAGCACGATGAAGACCTCGGCGTCGACGTTGGAGCAGAAGTGCTTCTCTCCGTGCAGGCGCCACTCGGCACCGTCGGGGACCGCGATGGTCGTGTTCGCCCCGACGTCGCTGCCGCCCTGACGTTCGGTGAGGAACATTCCGCCTTCCCACGCGGTCTCGGGGTCGAGGCTCGTGAGGCGGGCGAGCATGTCGTCGCGGATCGAGTCGGGTGCGTAGCGCTCGACGATGTCAGCGGCGCCCGAGGTCATCCCGAGCCCGCAATAGATCGCGGTCTCGGCCTGGCTGACCAGGTACGACATGGAAGCCGTCACCACCGCGGGCACCGGTCGGTCGGCGTGGTACGAGAGACCGGTGAAGCCGGCCCGCACCAGGTCGGCCTTGCTCTCGGTCCAGGTGGGGTGGTGCTCGATCGTGTCGACCTCGTGGCCCCAGCGGTCGTAACGGGCCAGGACGGGGCCGTGCTTGTCGGTGATCTCGGCCCGGGCGGCGAGTCGCCCACCGCACAGCGCGCCGTACTTCGCGACGTGCTCTTCGGCGAAGGCGCGATCGTCTGCGTCGGGGAGGAGACGATCGAGCAGCAGCCGGAGGTTCGGGTCGAGGGCGTACCAGTCGAGCCCGATGGCGCCCTCGTGTTCGGCGTAGTCGGGGAGCACGCAGCGAGGGTACCTCCGGGCTGCGCTCCTGAGCCCGCCGAACCCGCCGCTAGCGTGCGGCTCCATGTCTCGATCATGCAGTCCCTCACCGGTGGCGCGTGTTGCCGCCCTCGTGCTCGTGAGCGCGCTCGGCGTGACGGGTTGCGGCGGCGGTGGCGGGACTCGTCTCGGGGAGAAGGCGTATCGGAAGCAGGCGAATGCGGAGTGCGCCAAGCTCGCCGCGGCAAGTGAGGAGCTCGGGCTCGCACAGTCGGAAGGTGCCTCGGGCGAAGAGGTGCAGGGCTATGTCCGGGCGGCGGCGAACGGGTTGCGCGACCTCACGGATGGGCTCGGCGGTCTCCGGCCCCCCGAGTCGCTCGCGTCGGATGCGGACGACCTGGTGACCGCGCTCGACGACTACGCCGATGGGCTCGACGACATCGCCTCACGCGTCGAGCCCGGGCAGGGGCTGACCGCGGCGTTGAACGCCGCCCCGAAGCTCGTCGCGCGGCTCAACCGGCTCTCGGACCGCGCGACCGGGCTCGTCGGGAAGCTCGGCCTCGACGGCTGCCAGCTCTCGGGCTGACCCGGGCGGCTGGTCGGGCGGCCGGATCGGAGGCCGGGGCAGGGTGAAGGATTCACGGTCACCCCTGGGTGGGGCTCGTGTCGTGGGCGGGTCACCACCTACGAGAGGGAGTCCGCCGTGGCCCACGCACGCGCCGTCCGAACGTCCACCCCCCCAACAGCGGGCCCCCCAACAGCAGGCCCGCGAGGAGTCGGCTGGCGAGGCTTCGGCCGCGCCGCGGCCATCCTCGTGTTCGTGATGCTCGTGGCGGGCGTGGCGGGCGTGGCGCGCGAAGCCACCCCGGCGGGCGCCGCGCCGGGCGAAGTGACCACCTGCCACGACGCCGGGATCGCCCGTCAGCGCACCGAGATCGATGCCGACGCGACGGTGGCGCAGTTCGACCCCGCACTCGGCACGCTGCTCGAGGTCACCGTGCCCACGCAGTCCGTCCACCTCGACACCGACGCCGCGTTCGAGAACATCGCGGCGACCCCGGTCACCTTCGCCGAGCAGATGACTCACTCGGTGACGTTCACGAGCCCGGCCGGCCTCCCGTCACCGGCTCCCGTCTCCGGCACCCTCGTGCGGGTCCCGAGCCAGGTGCTCGCCGCCTTCGACGGCACGCTCGACTACGCGGGCGCGAGCGCGGTGGTCCAGC
>JANOWV010000609.1:0-3521 GCA_031418075.1 Actinomycetes bacterium | reverse complement strand
GGTGGCGGCCCGCGCCCGCGGCGCAAGAAGCGTCGTCGTCGTAACGCCGAGGACCTCGGTCCCGCGTCGGCACCGGTGCTCACGCCGATCGACGCCCCGGTACCCATTGGTGAGATCGTCGTGCCGCGTGGCATCACGCTGCAGGAGCTCGCGCCGAAGCTGAACCGCAACACCGCCGACCTCGTGCGTCTGCTGTTCGACGCGGGCGAGATGGTCACCGGGACGCAGTCGCTCGCCGACGAGATGATCGAGCTCGTCGCAGAGACGCTCGGTGCAGAAGTGCTGCTCGTCGAGCCGGGCCAGGAGCAGGAACAGGAGCTCGCGGCGATGCTCGGCGACGAGGAGGAGGACGAGGAGGACGAGAGCCTGCTCGTCACGCGTGCGCCGATCGTGACCGTGCTTGGTCACGTCGACCACGGCAAGACCACGCTGCTCGACCGGATCCGCAAGGCCAACGTCGTGTCTGGCGAGGCCGGCGGCATCACCCAGCACATCGGTGCGTACCAGGTGATGCACGGCGACAAGCCGATCACGTTCATCGACACACCGGGCCACGAGGCGTTCACCGCGATGCGCGCACGTGGCGCGCAGGCGACCGACATCGCCGTGCTCGTGGTCGCGGCCGACGACGGCGTGATGCCGCAGACGGTCGAGGCGCTCAATCACGCTCGGGCGGCCGACGTGCCGATCATCGTGGCGATCACCAAGGTCGATCGTGAAGATGCCGACCCCGACCGCGCCCGTCAGGGACTCGTGGAGCAGGAGCTCGTCCCCGAGGCCTGGGGTGGCGACACGATCGTCGTCGAAGTGGCTGCACCCGAGGGTCGTGGCATCGACGAGCTGCTCGAAGCGATCCTGCTGGTCGCAGAGGTCGAGGAGCTCGCGAGCAACCCGAACGCGCCCGCCCGGGCGTTCGTGCTCGAATCGAACCTCGACCCCGGCCGCGGCCCGGTCGTCACCGCGCTCGTCGAGCGGGGCACGCTTCGCGTCGGGGAGTCGGTCGTCGCCGGTGGTGGTTGGGGTCGCGTTCGCGCGATGTTCAACGACCTCGGCGAGTCGGTGAAGGAGGCCGGTCCTTCGATGCCGGTCGAGGTGCTCGGGCTCGACGACGTCCCGCTTGCGGGCGACGAGCTGCGGGTTGCACCCGACGACAAGGTGGCCCGTCTGGTCGCCGAGGCCCGGTCCCATCGTCGGCGCTCGGCCGAGCTCTCGCGGCCGATGTCGCTCGCAGGTGGTACGCGCCTCGAAGACATCTTCGCGATGGTCCAGCGCGGCGAGGTCGCCACGCTCAACGTGGTCCTCAAGGCCGACGTGCACGGTTCGCTCGAAGCGCTCACTGATGCGTTGCGCAAGCTCGACCAGGACCATGAAGAGGTCCGGCTGTCTTTCGTGCACCGCGCGGTTGGTGGGATCAACGAGTCCGACGTCGACCTCGCCGGGGTCTCGAACGCCACCGTCATCGGGTTCAACGTTCGACCCGACCGCAAGGCGCGCGAGCGCGCCGAGGCCGAGCAGGTCGAGCTGCGGCTCTACGAGGTGATCTACAAGGTCCTCGAAGACGTCAACTCGGCGCTGCTCGGGATGCTCGAGCCCGAGTTCGAGGAGATCGTCACGGGCGAGGCCGAAGTGCGCGAGGTCTTCGGGGTACCGCGGATCGGGAAGGTCGCGGGGTGCCTCGTGCGCAGCGGCCAGATCACGCGGAACTCCAAGGTCCGTTTCCTGCGCGACGGTGTCGTGATCTGGAACGGGGCGATCAACTCGCTCCGGCGCTTCAAGGACGACGTCCGAGATGTGCAGGCCGGCTTCGAGTGCGGCATCGGGCTCTCCGACTTCCAGGACCTGAAGCCCGGCGATCTCATCGAGACCTACGACATGAAGGAGATCGCCCGCACGTAGGGGCGAACGGGTCAGTCGCTCGCAGGCGGGTCGACGCGTCGGTCGAGCAGCTCCTTCAACATCGGGTCGTGCTCGGCGCGTTCCTCGAGGCTCGGTTCTGCGATCGGGGCGTCCCAGTCGATCGCCACCTTGCGGGCATCGCTGGGATCGACCAGCACCTCCAGCTCGGTCCCGATGGCGACGCGCGTCGACAGCATCATCGGCACCGGGCTCTTGAGCTTCACCCGCGTGGGCTCGCCCTGGTCGGACGCCACGTCGAGCTCGAGGCGCATCGTGATCATCGTCGCCTCACCTGCGAGCATCGCCTCGGCCCGCTTGCCGGACACCTGGAACTCGCCGCGGTTCAACAGCGCCGCCTTCGTGACGGTCGCGCGTCGTCGGATGCCGTCGGCGACCAGGTCGTCGGCCTTCTGCAGCTTGCGGAAGATGCGCATCGGCGCAGGGTAGCCAGATCGTCGCTGCCCGGGTCCGGACAGCCCCGCGCCACAATGGAGGGGCATGCACGCCGCCGCCGTTCGCTTCGAGCTCTTCGTTCCCGAGAGCAGGTCCTTGAAGGCCAAGCGCGCCGCGATCAGGCCGATCGTCGACGGGCTACGACACCGCCTGAAGGTGTCGGTCGCCGAGGTCGACCACCAGGACACGTGGCAGCGGGCCGCGATCGCGGTGGCGGTCGTGGCACCCACCGATGGTCGTCTTCGCGAGCTGTTGGCTTCGGTCGACCGGTTCGTGGCGAACGCCCCGGACGTCGAGCTGCTCGACACCAACACGGTCTGGCTCGATGCCGACCTGACCGGCTCCGACTGGGCCGACGCGGGCCGCACGCTCGGCGAGGGCTGACATGGTCCGGCGAGCTCCGCGACGGTTCGCGCGCACGTTACGGGTCAACGAGGTCGTTCGCGAGGTGCTCGGCGACGAGCTCGAGCGCCTGGCCGACCCCAGGCTCGAGATGGTCACCGTCACGGGCGTCGAAGTGAGTCCCGACCTTCGTCACGCGATCGTCTACTTCGCGGCGCTCGGGAACCACGATCCGGGGATCCTCAAGGCACTCGAGAAGTCGGCGCCGCGCCTGAAGAGCAGCCTCGCCCGTGAGGCGCGGCTCAAGTACGTTCCAGCCCTCCACTTCCGAGAGGACCCGGCCATCGAGTCGGGTCAGCGGGTGGAGGAGATCCTCCGGGAGCTCCACCGCCAGGCGGACGCATGACCGAGCACACCAGCGACGGACGCATCTCCACCGATCCGGACTTCCTCCGCGCGGTCGAAGTGATCGGCACCGCGTCGCAGGTCGTACTCGCATGCCATGTGAATCCTGATGGCGACGCGCTCGGTTCGATGCTGGGGATGTTCCACACCCTGCGCGCCGCGGGGCGCGATGTCGTGGCATCGTTCCCGCCGCCGTTCGAGGTGGCGAAGCACTATCGGGAGCTCCCGGGTCTCGATCTGCTCACTCCGCCCGAAGACATCCCGGATGAGCCCGAGGTGATGGTGACCTTCGACTGTGGGTCGCTCGATCGCCTCGGTGCGCTCGACGCGAACGCGAAGTCCGCGGCTGAGCTGATCGTCGTCGACCATCACATCTCGAACGACCGCTACGGGTCGATCAACGTCATCGACCCCGATGCGGCCGC
>JANOWV010000608.1:0-1850 GCA_031418075.1 Actinomycetes bacterium | reverse complement strand
CGACCAGAGTGGATCGAGCAGCGGATGGCAACCCTCTGGTTCGAGGCGTGCGTATGAACGAGGAGCCGGGAGCAGGATCCGATCGAAGCCGAGCGCCAAACCGGCGCTGGCGAGCCCAGCCCCGTGGTAGTAGCCCCAGTGCAGAAAACGTTCCGTGTGCTCGCGTAAATTCGTTTCGACGACAACCGGCTCAATGCCGATCTCCCGGATCGCCGCTTCGGTCGCGGCGATCGCGCGACGCCGGTGGACCTCGTCGTACATGAAATCGACACTCGGGACGTAGATCAGATGTGTCAACGGATCGTCGCCGGGCGGTCGTTCCCCAGCGGTGAGTGCGCTGTACCAGGAGTCGACCCCACGCGTGAAGAAGCTCGCAGTACCGCCGTGCCCGGGACCAGGTTCCTCGAGGTCGACGTTCACTTCGATCGCATGCATGAGGTCGGGCCAGAAGGCCCGCAGGACCTCGGTCACGAGCGGCACGTTCCCGAGCAGTCGTGGCGACACTCGGCCCTCGATCCGCAACGGCTCTTCCCGACGGAGGCACCAGAGCAGCATCCCCACCAGAAAGGGCGAGCCATCCGGCGCATCGCCGTCGTGGTCGGAGACCACCTCAGCCGGAAGCCGGTACCAGAGCCTGAACTCCTCCTTGGACCAGGCTTCCGAACGGACCCGGGCCGAGAGCTCGCAGCGTTCCTCGGCGCAGACATGACGGATCTGATCGACGATCACGATCGAGTCACACCTCGTGGGCGGGTACCGGCCACCGTCGCATCCGGTGCGGGAGGAGCGTCGCCCATCCACCGAGTTGCAGGACGAGTCCCTCGGTTTCGAGGTCGGCGATGAGATCACGCGTCGCGTCGTCGACCATCGCGAGCTCGACAACCGACTCCAGCGACCGGAACCGATCTGGTTGCTCGATCTTGTAGCGGGCCGAGACCCGGTTCGGACGCACATCCTTGACGAAGACGAACGCGGGCCCGAGTCGGTAGTAGCACAAGCCCGGCTGGTGCAGCTCTCGCCACCGCGCAGTCGGTACGTCCCCGGCCTTCTCGGCCACGGGAGGGGGCAAGTGGACCACGAGCCCGACGTCGAGGCCGTCGATCCCACCGTGCCAGACCACGGGAATCCCGAACGACGCCGCCTCGCGCAAGAGCCGGATCATTGCCAGCGACGACTGGGCCGAACCTTCCGAGAGGGTGACCGCGCGCGCGATGCGTACGACGCGGACGTCGTCGGCGAGCGCGGCGGTCAGATCGAGCGCCATCGACTCCTCGGCGTCGGCGAGCTCGAGGGCGGTCGGATGCGACGCCGGATGGTCAGCGCCTAGCGCCACGCGGCCCCCTGGACCTTGGCCGGCGCACTGCTCGTCGCCAGGGCAACGCATCTATCTCCGTCCCTGAAGACGAGGCCGCGCTCGGACAGGTCCCGCAGCCAGTCATCGAGCGCGGCGTCGCCGGGAAGGGGGACCTCGAGGCGCCCCAACGCCTTGTTGAGCGATGCGAGCCCGTGACCGTGTGCCAGCAGGCGGTAGCCGGCCACCTGCCAGGGCTCCCGGATCCGGTGCTCGGCGTGCTCCCTATCAGCGCGCCCATCGGCGATGACGAGTTCGTCCTGAAGGTCCGTGAGGATCAGCGTCGAGCTGAAGTAAGCCTCCTGCCAGCGGCCCACCGCGTTGATGAGCGCGTTCGCAAGGTCGGCGCCGATCCCCGCATCGGCACACTCGAAGATGAAGACCAGGTCCATGAGCTCTCGCTCGGGGAGGTCGTAGACGTGACGGTAGAACGACGCCGGGCGTCGGAACGCGAACCCGAGCTCGGGACGTTGGTGATATGGACTAAAGCGCTCCAGGG
>JANOWV010000607.1:0-2430 GCA_031418075.1 Actinomycetes bacterium | reverse complement strand
GTCGCCGTGACCGTCTTCGCCTGACCCACCGACCGACATATGATCGGTCACGGCCGTACTTCCCTACCTTCGGAGCTTCCGTGGCCGTGAGTGAACCGGGTAAGACCCGCACCGTTGCCGACATCATGAGTCGGCCCGTCGTCACGGTGAGCCCCGACGACAAGATGACCGAAGCCGCGGCGACCATGCGCGAGCGGCGAGTGGGCTCGGTGGTTGCCGTCGAAGGCACCCGGCCGCTCGGCATCCTGACCGAGCGGGACTTGATCAAGTTCACCGCCGCGGGTGCCAACACGAGTGCGGCGACGGTGGCCGAGTGGATGACCGAGTCGCCCGATTCGGTTGGTCCCGATGTCGACGTGAGCTCGGCGTTCGCCAGCCTGTCCGAACACGGCTACCGCCACATTCCGGTGGTCGACGACGGCGCACTCGTCGGCATCGTGTCGATGCGCGACCTCATGCGCATCGCGCAGATCCAGCCAGCCGAGAACCTCGCCGCCGACGTCCCCCGAGGACTCGAAGGTGTCGTCGTCGCGCAGACGTCGATCGGTGACGTCCGCGGCCTCGAGGGCTTCTACCACTACCGCCAGTACAACGCCGTCGAGCTGGCCGAGACCCGCAGCATCGAGGACGTCTGGCACCTGCTCCACGAGGGTTCGCTCCCCGACGCCGCACAGCGTGCGACCTTCCTCGAGGAGATCACCCCCCTTCGGGAGATCCCGGCGGAAGTGCTCGCGGTGCTCCCCGATGTCGCGCGCGCAGCACCTGATGCACCTCCGCTCGATCTCCTGCGCACCACCATCTCGCTCGTCGGCGCGTCCGCCGGCTTCCGCCCCTCGCTCGACCTCACCGCAGTCGAGTTGCGATCTCAGGCGTTGCAGGTCTGCTCGGTCGTCCCGACGCTGTTGTGTGCGCTGTACCGACTCCAGCACGGCAGGGAGCCGATCGCCCCGAACCCCGAGCTCGCGTATGCGGCCAACTACCTCTTCATGATGCTGGGCGAAATCCCGACCGTCGACCACGCGCGCGGGGTCGAGCAGTACCTGATCTCGACGATCGACCACGGTTTCAACGCGTCGACCTTCACCGCCCGAGTCATCACGTCGACGGGCGCCGACCTCGCGGCGGGCGTCGTCGGTGCGATCGGCGCGTTGTCGGGACCCTTGCATGGCGGGGCGCCCAGCCGCGCGCTCGACATGCTCGACGGCATCGGCACCATCGACAAGGCCGACGCGTGGCTGCGCGACGCGGTGGAGCGCGGCGATCGCCTGATGGGCTTCGGGCACCGCGTCTACAAGACCGATGACCCACGTTCGGTCATGCTGCGCTCGGTGGCCGAACGACTCGGCGGCCCGATGGTGGAGCTCGCCAAGCAAGTGGAGACCCAGGCCATCGGGGTGCTCGAGGAGCTGAAGCCGGGCCGCAAGCTCTACACCAACGTCGAGTTCTACGCGGGGGTCGTGATGGACACCTGCGGCGTCCCGCGCGAGATGTTCACACCGACGTTCGCGTCCAGTCGGGTGATCGGGTGGACGACACACATCCTCGAGCAGGCGGCCGACAACCGACTGATCCGCCCGAGCGCGCAGTACGTCGGACCTCCAGCACCGCAGCCCGTCCCGCCCGCGTGACCGGGGCCTCGCACCCGTGACCGTCGACGTTCCCACGATCGATACCGAACGTCTGCAACTCCGGCCGTGGCGCGACAACGACCTCGATGCCTACGCCGACATCTGCGCCGACCAGGTGGTGATGCGACACCTCGGCCACGGGATCACGCTCACGCGCGACGACGCGTGGCGCCAGATGGCCATGTTCGTCGGCCACTGGCAGCTCAAGGGATTCGGGACGTGGGCCGTCGAGGAGAAGGCGACGCGCCGCTTCGTCGGGCGCATCGGCCTGCACCAACCGGAAGGTTGGCCCGACCTCGAGATCGGGTGGGTGCTTGCCCGCGACGTGTGGAAGAACGGCTACGCGACCGAAGGCGGACGAGCCGCCCTCGACCACGCGTGGAACGTCGTGGGCGTGTCGAAGGTCGTGAGCCTCATCATCCCAGAGAACACCGCATCGATCCGGGTGGCCGAGCGCCTCGGCGAGACCTTCGAGCGCACCTGGATGCTCAGCGGCCTCGAGGTCCACATCTACGCGATCGAGCGCTCGGCGATGATGCACGCTCGGTAGCATTTGCGGATCAACATCTTCCGTTGGATCTGGACGGCGCTCACGAACACCGCGCCGCGACTCGCGCTCTTCGCGGGCTCCACCGCGGTGATCGTCAGCATCGTCGTCGCGCTGGTGACGCGGCGCGGACCGGCCATTGCCGACTTGACGACCGTCTCGTTGATCGAAGGTCTGATCGCGGTCGTCAGTGTGCAGATCGCCGTGCTGTTCGTGGCTCGCTATCGCGAGATGCACCGCCATCGCGATCTCCTG
>JANOWV010000606.1:0-2896 GCA_031418075.1 Actinomycetes bacterium | reverse complement strand
CCTCGACGAGGTCGACGGCGTCCGACTCCTCTCGTCCGATGCGGTCGCTCGTGCGACGGAGGTGCAGTCGAGTGGGAAGGACTGCGTGATCGGGCAGCCGCTCACCTTCGGGCTCGGGTTCGGGCTGTCGCCGACCTTCGGACCCTCGGCGGGACCGAAGACGTTCGGTCATTCCGGCGCTGGTGGTTCGGTGGCATTCGCGGACCCGGACCGCAACCTGTCGTTTGCGTACGTGATGAACCAGATGCAGCTGTCGATGTCGGAAGCCGACCAGCGATCCGAGTCGCTGATCGCGGCCTCCTACGACGCGCTCTCGTGACCGACCTCGAGCGCGCCCAGCAGGTCTTCGAGCGGCGGCGGGCGGCGTGGCTCGCCGAGGACCTCGACGCGTATCTCGCGTGCTTCGCCGAGGACGTGGTGCTCGATGTGCCGGGGCGCACCGTGCGGGGCCACGCCGAGTACGCGCCGATGGCGCGCGGATCGTTGGCGTGGGCCCGACCGCTGTCGTTCGACTTCCACCACCTCGCAGCCGACGGCGACATCGTGTTCGCCGACTGGACCATCGCGGTCGAGCGTCGGTCCGACGCGACCCGCATCGAGTGGCGGGGCATGAGCGTCTGCGAGCTGCGCGACGGCGTCATCGCCTGGTGGCGTGAGTACTACGAAGACCCCGGAGCCCTGGCGAAGGCAGCCCGCGGGTAGCACGCGTCAGCGGTGGGTTCTCATCCCGTTCTCGTGACCGGAAGTGCCCTGCCTCCCGTTCTCGTGACGGAAAGTGCCCTGCCTCCCGTTCTCGTGACGGAAAGTGCCCTCCCGGGGGCGCCGTGCGTCACCGATACGTTCTCAGGGGCGCGATGCGTCACGAAATCCGCCTGATTGGGCTCGAAGCGCGCGGCGGAGCGTGGTGACGACGACGCTGGGATGACTCGAAATCTGATCGGCGGTGAAGCGCAAGACGCGAAAGCCCTCGGCGACGAAGCGATTGTCGCGGGCACGATCGTGTTCGTAGTCGTTGAGCGCCGTGTGATGGAGTCGGCTGTCGACTTCGATGAGCACCTTCGCGGTCCGGTAGACGAGCTCGACCCGTCCGACCCAGCCGTCGGTGTCGCCGACGTCGATCTCGCGTGCAGGCAGGGGAAGCCCGGCATCTTCTATGAGCTCGAGCATGGTGCGCTCGAGTTCGCTCGCAGGCGCGACGTAGCCGCTGCCGCGCGTCTGGAGGAGGACTCGCATCCATGCTGTTCCTGGTCGGCCGCGTTCAGCGAGGTCGTACAGCACCCGCCAACAGGAAGGGACGGTCACCATCCCGCGCGCGAGACAGTGGTCCAAGGCGCGTTGGGCGCGAGCCGGGTGGACGCAGCCACAGAGATCGAAGACCGTTCGCGCGACTGATGTCACGGGGATGCCGTCCACGCTCCGGCGGTGATGGTCGGGGAGCTCCCCGACGTGATGCACGACCGCGTGGGTACCTCGAGGTCGCCGGCCTCGAGGTACGGCGACCTCGAAGTGGCGACGGCCGAAGCCTGGGATGAGGTGCAGCGCGGCGGCCGTCCGGTGGGAAACGCACGCGTCGTCCCCGGCGGCGAGCACCATCGCCAGGACCTCGCTGTGCCAGGTGCTGGGTGTGCCGGCGGTTCGGAACACGCCAACGTCGACGGGGAGGAGGCGACGACGCTCCACTCGGTGGCGGATCGCCTTCGCGGTGGCGCCGAGCTCGACCATCTCTCGGCGCGTGATGAGCCCGTGGTTGCGCGCGGCACGGGCAGCGATCCGGTCGTCGAGGGTGCGAGCCATCGCGATCCCGAACCGGGTGCGCTCATCCAGTGACGAAACGCGCCGTTTCAAACATTCCGGTGACGGAGCGCGCCCGCCGAGAGGCGCGAAGCGTCACGAGATCGGGTTGGGGGCGGCAGGTGTCACGAGATCGGGTTGGGGGCGGCAGGCGTCACGAGATCGGGTTGGGGCCCTGGCGAATGCGGCCCGCGGGTAGCGTCGCTCGCCGTGGACCTGACCTTCAGCGCGGCCGAGGACGCGTTTCGCGTCGACTGTCGCACGTGGCTCGAGGCCAACGTGCCGCGCGGGCTCCCGTCGGGCGACACCGCAGCGGGTTTCGCGCTCCACCTCGACTGGGAACGGGCGCTCTTCGACGCCCGCTGGGCCGTTGTCTCGTGGCCCGCGGCGTACGGCGGGCGCGACGCCACCCCGATGGAGTGGCTCATCTTCGAGGAGGAGTACTACCGGGCGGGTGGGCCGCAGCGCGTCACCCAGAACGGGATCTTCCTCCTCGCTCCGACGGTCTTCGCGTTCGGGACTCAGGAGCAGCGTGACCACATCCTCCCCCGCATGGCGGGGGCGGTCGACCTCTGGTGCCAAGGCTGGTCGGAGCCGAATGCCGGGAGTGATCTCGCCGGCATCCAGAGCAAGGCCGTGCGCGACGACGGTGGCGGCTGGTGCCTCTCGGGTCAGAAGACCTGGACGACGCGTGGTGCGTTCTGCACCCACCTCTTCGGGCTGTTCCGTTCCGACCCCGACGCCGAACGCCACCATGGGCTCACGTACTTCCTCGTGCCGCTCGACGCACCGGGGATCACCGTGCGCGGCTTCGGGCGCCTCGACGGCGATGAAGGGTTCGCTGAGGTGTTCTTCGACGACGTGCACGTGGGCGACGACGCCGTGCTCGGTGAGGTGGGGAAGGGTTGGGGCGTCGCGATGGCGACGACCAGCGCAGAGCGGGGGCTCACGCTCCGCAGTCCGGGCCGCTTCATGGCGACGGCGAGCCGGCTCGTGGACCTGTACCGAGCGCGCACGGAGGCGGGGGCCGGGGTCGAGGCGGAGGGTGCGGCGTCGGCGAGTCGCGATGCGGTGGTGCGCGCGTGGATCGACGCCGAGGCGTACC
>JANOWV010000605.1:0-2379 GCA_031418075.1 Actinomycetes bacterium | reverse complement strand
GGCCGGTGCCGACCATGATCGCGGTCGGCGTCGCGAGTCCCAGCGCGACGGGACACGTGATGACGATGACGGTGATCGCAAACAACACGGCTTCGCTCGTGGGTCGGTCGCTGAAGATCATCCACGCCGCGAGGGTGAGTGCTCCGCCGATCAGTGCGACCAGCACCAGCCAGAATGCCGCGCTATCGGCGAGACGCTGCCCCGGGGCTTTGGAGTTCTGCGCCTCCTGCACGAGTCGGACGATCTGCGCCAACGCGGTATCGGTGCCGACCTTGGTCGCTCGGACGCGCAGCGTCCCGTTCTCGTTGATCGTCGCGCCAATGACCTGCGTGCCCGGCGTCTTGTGCACTGGCAGGCTCTCTCCTGTGACCATCGACTCGTCGACGTCACCCTCGCCGGCCTCGACGACGCCGTCGACCGCGATTTTCGCTCCTGGTCGTACCAACAAGAGGTCACCAACGACCACGTCTGCGGTCGGGACCTCAACGGCATCACCGGCGCGTACGACAAGTGCCATCGGTGGCGCGAGATTCAGCAAGGCGCGAATCGCGTCGTTGGCACCACCGCGGGCGCGCATCTCGAACCAATGACCCAGGAGCACGAACGCGGCTAAGACGGTCGCCGCTTCGTAGAACACGTCGCCGCCACCAGTGAAGGTCACGACGACCGAGTACGCCCAACCCGTCCCGACCGCGACCGCGACCAGCACCATCATGTCGAGCGTGCGAGCGCGCAGCGCCTGATACGCGCCCTGGAAGAAGATCGAACACGAGTACGCGATGACGGGGATGCTCAGCAGGAACGACCACACGTCGTCACGCAAACCAAATGGTGCCGCAACATCGAATCCCAGAACGTCGCGGCCAATGGGTGACCACAGCACGATCGGGATCGAGAACAGTGCCGCGACCAGGAACCGACGGCGCATGTCGGCGACCATGCCCTCCATCGACATTGCACTGCTTGCGCCGTGGCCCATCACCTCGTGAGGAGAACGCCGGGCTTCATCGCTGGCCGGCCCGTGACTGTCGTGACCCTCGTCGTGCGGCGGGCCCGCTAGCCCCGGTTCCTCCAAGGGCTCACACATGTGGCCCGGGACCGACTGCCCTGCGCAATGGAGCCCACACTCGCGGATCCATCCGACCAAGGTTGCAACGGATGTCTGGGTAGGGTCGAACGTGACGCTCGCCGTCTGAGCTACGGCGTTCGCGTCGACGGACAGGACGCCAGGGCGGCTCGCGAGCACGGCCTCGATGCGCGGGTTCGAACTCGCCCACTGCAGGCCTCGCGTGTCCATGATCACGAGTTCTGAGGCGGGTTGCGAGTCCTGTCCCATCAGCGTGCGCTCCTCCGTCGGCAGTCCCTGAAGATCCGACGCAGCACATGGAGTGATGGGCCGGAATAGCTGCGAGCACCATAGGTCCGGGTTGGACAGCCGTGACTACTGCTCGTAGTAGTTCACGCCGCATCGACAACCACACGCGGTCTTGTGCTCTGGCGCCAGCAGGCGGGATCGCTGCGGAAGGCGAAGACCCCGCCGCGCTCGCGCTCGGACGCAAGGGCGGGTTGAAGGGTTGCAAGGCCCGAGTCGACAGTCGGCGCGATCGTGTGGCTTGCTCGGTGGTCTCGCCTCTCTGCCACAGTTTGATGCCGTTCGTCGAGGCAGGTCTCGTCGTTGCCAACCTCAGGTTCCTCACGATCCTGCGGAGGCCCGAGGTAAGGCAGGCCGACTCAGGGTAGGTGCCGAAGCGTCATCCGCGACCGCCCACGACTGATGTGCGGCCGGGACTTCCGGCCCTACAACGACGTCACGTCGTAGTCCAGACTTCGAGGCGTCGCTGATGGTCGAAGGAAGTGGAGTCGAGATGGCGAAGCACATGTTGAAGTACCACGTCGGGGTTCCTCTGGTGATTTTCGCCCTGCTCATGGTGGTGGGCGTGCCAGCCGGGACTTCCATCTTCGTGGGCGCCATGAGTGGCTGCGTGAGCATGATGTTCATGATGATGACCGGACCGAGGTCAGATAACCGCGAGTCCCAAAGTGATGGCATTTCCGGACAGCACGATGTGCCCGATGGAGCGACGCGCGGTTCGTCTCGCTAGGTCCCGAGAGGGGCGGTTCCCCCGGCCGTTCGAGCGGCGTATTCGTCGCGACAGCCAGTGGAGCAGAAGTACCAGATGGTGCCATCGCGTTCGAGGTGGGGGTGGTCCAGGGTCGTTTCGACTGCCATCCCACAGACCGGATCGTGTGCCATCGCGTCGAGCTCACGGAATGTGCCGTCTTCGAGCCACAGGACACGGTCGGCGATATCGCGTAGTCGGGTGTCGTGGCTCACGATGACGACGGCGCGGTGGTCGTCGTCGGCGAGGGACCGCAAGA
>JANOWV010000604.1:0-1622 GCA_031418075.1 Actinomycetes bacterium | reverse complement strand
GAAGCGCAAGGGTGGCGGGTTCGGCGAAGAGGCCGAGGCGGTCAGCGCCACCGCCTGATCTGTCGTTGTCTCGGCGGTCCGCGCACTTGGGTGCACGGGCCCCCACGACGACGCATCGCTCCGCAACACCCCAGTCGCTCTTCGCCGCCATGGGGGCCCGTGCTGGACAAGCGACCAGGCCGCGCGTCCCTACCCGTGATCGCTACCGGGTCGTGCTGTGGCGCATCAAGTGACAAGGCGTTGGGGTGGGAAGGCGTTCTCTACCGAGAGGGCGACTGCCATGGGGCAACCGCAACGCTCGCCTGCAGGGGCTCAGCGCGGGAGGGCCGTGTAGGTCACGCCGAGCATCGCAGCGGACTTGCGGATGCCGGGGCCGTCATCACGCGAGGACACGAGGAGGCGAGCGTTCAGCGCGATCGCCGCGGCAAGCGCCTCGGCCCCGAGCGTCGACAGCCCCTTGTGATCGGCGATGAGCTCGCCCATCCTCCACGCGAGTTGTCGCATGGCAACGACGACGATGTCGCCCGGGAGCGCAATGAGTCCGGCGACGAGCGAGCGACGTTCTTCGGTATTCCAGGCCTGGAGGAGCGCTCCGCCCTTTGCACGCGCTGCGCTCTTGCAGAGCCGCGCGTACCAGAGGTTCGTCGTGGCCACATCGTCGCCGCCGATCGCGCGCACCAGCGCGGCGTCGCGACGGGCCATCCAGTCCCGGAGCAGATGGTCGTCGAGGACGACCGTCATGCGGTGGCGAGG
This sequence comes from Actinomycetes bacterium, assembly GCA_031418075.1. Taxonomy (GTDB): domain Bacteria; phylum Actinomycetota; class Acidimicrobiia; order IMCC26256; family PALSA-555; genus DASUAO01. The sequence goes on along the minus strand of JANOWV010000604.1, from coordinate 869 downwards.
TCCGGATCGTCTTCGTCGGCCACCGCGGCGTAATGCGAGTCGGCGGGCAAGATCGCATCGAGCATCCGTGGGGCTTCGCCCGCCGGCACGGTGAGGACGCCGAAGCCCAGATCGATGACGTCGACGTTGCCCCCGTCATCGAGGTTCCAGCGATGCCGCACGGTCGCCGGCAGGCTCATCTGGCCCGATGAAGAGACTCGGAAGGTTTCGGCGCTCATTGTCACCCCTACGTTTGGTGGAATCGACAATCCACCAAGTGTACGCACGCCCGAGCCCAAACGGGTTGGAGCGGCCTGATCGCAACGCTGCTCGACTCGTGCCGTGAAGGAATCCCAGGGGCAGGGGTGTGCTCGGTGCGGTCGGGCGCTGTCGTACTACGACGGCATCTCGCCGGCGGGGGGGAGGGGGCACACGTCGATCTTCTTCGACTTGCGCCACTCGAGGGAGGGCGGGATGAGGGAGATCAGCACGATCAGAGCGATGATTGCGAGCAGGTACTTGTCGATGCTGTCGCCGACGACGCGCCACTGCCATGTTCGTTCGCCAGCGACCGGCTGGGTGCGGGTGCCAGACTTCCGAGATGACCGATGTACGAGAGACGGTCGTCTGGCGCTGGCTCGCGGCCGGCGATGCCGGTGCCCTGGACGTGTTCGACGAGCTCCTGCACCCAGATGCCGTCGTGCACGCCCCACGTGGTCTCTCCACGACGAGCGCCGAAGCCGAGAAGGCCGTGTGGAAGCACGCACTCGCGGCCATGAAAAATCCGTCGCGTTCTGGGCAAACTCGATGTTTCCGCACCCCACGAAGTACTCATGGTGATCGACGGGACCACCGGACAAAACGCGATCAATCAATTGCGTGCATTCCAT
>JANOWV010000603.1:0-1704 GCA_031418075.1 Actinomycetes bacterium | reverse complement strand
GCACGACGAACGAGACGTCGAACATCGTGGTTCCCAAGCGGAGGGCCGGGGAGTCGCCGCACCGACGCGGCGGAACACGCCCAGCATAGAGGCCGCTGCCCCGACGGGCAACCATCCGGGACGCAGGCCGTCCTTGGCCTGCGCTTCGTCGTCGTCAGGCGAGGAGGCGGCCCATGAGCGCGTGTCCCGCGACCGGCGTGCATCCGGCGACGCCGGCTTCGCTGTACGTGCCGCCGGGACCGGGTGTCGTCGAGTCGAAGAGGAGATAGGGGACGGGATCCGACGTGTGTGTCCGCAACGCGCAGGGCGTCGCATGGTCGGGCAAGAGGAGGATCCGGTAGGGCTCGTCGCCGAGCGACTCGACGATCGGCCCGATGATCTCGGCGTCCCACCGCTCCAGCGACCTCACCTTCTCGGCGACGTCCCCCTGGTGTCCGGCCTCGTCGGTCGCCTCGACGTGGAGCACGAAGAGATCGCGATCTTTGAGTGACGCGAGGCACGCGTCTCGCTGTGCGACATAGTCGTTGTCGAAGCCCGCGGTGGCGCCGGGCACGTCGACGACCTCGAGGTCGAGCAGGACGCCGAGACCGCGCACGAGGTCGACCGCGGAGCTGAGGCGCCCGCTCGTGGTGTACCGGTCGACGAAGCGCGGCAGCGATGGCCGGGTGCCCTGACCCCAGAGCCAGACCTGCGTGGCGATGCTCCCGACCGACGCCGCGACCTCTTGCACGATCGGCTGGGAAGCCTCCATCAGCGCCCGGAGGTGCGGCGCCGACGGTCCGGTCGGCCACACCGCCAGCTGTCCGGTGAGGTCGTGCGGCGGGACGCAGCTCGCGTCGGCGAGGTCGGAAGGCACGACGCAGAGGTGGCGGTACTCGACGCCGGCGTGGAAGCGGATGCCGTCGCGCCCGCCGCCGAGGGCCGTGTCGAGTGCGGCGATGATCGGATGCGACTGCTCGTCGGTGGGGTGGCCGCCGGCGAAGTCGACCATGGTGCCGTCGGACCCGATGGAAACGAGGTTCGCCCGGTACGCGACCTCGCCGGACGCGAGGTCGACCCCCATCGCCGCGGCCTCGATCGGGGCCCGACCGGTGTGGTACTCCACCGGGTCGAAGCCGAGGATGGAGAGGTTGCCGACGTCGCTGCCCGGTGGGAGCCCGTCGGGGATGACCGCGGCCCGCCCGACCTCACCGCGAGCAGCGAGGCGAGCCAGATGGGGCATGGCCGCCGCTTCGAGCGGCGTGCGGTCGTCGAGCGCGGCGAGCGGCTCGTCGGCACAACCGTCGGGGACGAGCACGAGGTACTTCATCCCACGATGCTCGCACACGGAAGGCCCGGACCCCCAGTGCCCGGACCCGATGCCTGGACCCGATGCCTGGACCTGATGCCTGGACCTGATGCCTGGACCTGATGCCTGGACTGGACACGAGGACCCGACCGGATGCCCGGACCTGATACTGGACCCGCCACGAGGACCGCACGGGCGGTCGGTAGCGTGCGGGGATGGCGTCCCCACGAGCTCGTGCCGGGGTGTGCGCGGTGGCGCTCCTCGTCTTGGGGGCAGCCTGCTCGTCGAACGACGCGAACCGGTCCGGTTCGACGGGAGCGACTGGTTCGAACGATCGATCCACGTCGTCGGTCCCGTCCCCTCCGATCACGGATGCCACCGCGCCCGATCTCGCGGCGGCGCAGGTCGGGCTCGCG
>JANOWV010000602.1:0-1867 GCA_031418075.1 Actinomycetes bacterium | reverse complement strand
AAGAAGGGCGAGCGGATCGTGTACGTCCGTACGCTCATGTCCGAAGGCGAAGACGCCAAGGGCGGCCGTCAGATCGAACGCGTCACCACCGGCCAGTACCTGTAGCACCGCGGCGTCCGTCGGAGTCGTTCGGACCCACCGGTAGGCTGGTGGCGTGGCGGTACCCAAGGTGTGTGGCATCGAGACGGAGTATGGGGTCGTGCTGCGCGGTGCAGCCGACCCGAACCCGGTGCTCGCATCGTCGGTCCTCATCAACGGCTACGTGGAGCACCACAAGGTCGGCTGGGACTTCGAAGACGAGTCGCCGGGTGTCGATGCCCGCGGCATGGCCCGGCCCGGCGCCCAGGCCCCCGAGATCGAGACCCACCTCGTCAACACCGTCCTCACGAACGGCGCCCGCTACTACGTCGACCACGCCCATCCCGAGTACTCGACCCCTGAATGCGTCAACGCCCTCGAGCTGACGCTGGCCGACAAGGCGGGGGAGCGCATCCTCGCCCGCTCGATGCAGGCGGCCCGGTCGCTGCTCGAACCCGGGCAGGAGGTCGTCGTCTACAAGAACAACTCCGACGGCAAGGGCAACAGCTACGGAACGCACGAGAACTACCTCATCGACCGCCACCTCCCGTTCGCAGCCTTGGTCCGGCACATGCTCCCGTGGTTCGTCACCCGGCAGGTCTTCACCGGAGCCGGCAAGGTCGGGTCCGAGAACGGCGCCGCTCCCGTCGACTTCCAGATCAGCCAGCGGGCCGACTTCTTCGAGGAAGAGGTTGGTCTCGAGACGACCTTGAAGCGCCCCATCGTCAACACCCGCGACGAGCCCCATGCCGATCCCGCGCTCTACCGCCGCCTCCACGTCATCGCGGGCGACGCGAACCTCTGCGAGATCGCGACGTTCCTGAAGATCGGAACCACCGCCATCGTGCTGGCGATGGCCGAAGACGAGTTCTTCGAGTCCGGCGCCGCGCCCGGCGGACGCAAGGACTTCTCGATCGTCGGCCCCGTCAGCGCGATCCGCACCGTGTCGCACGACCCCACGTGCAAGGCGACCCTCGAGCTCGCCGACGGGAGTCGACTCACCGCAGTCGAGCTGCAATGGGAGTACCTGCGTCTCGCGCAGAAGTACGCCGACGAGATCGGCCTCGAGATGTGTGGCGGAGCCGACGTCGGGGGCCAGGTGCTCACGCGTTGGGAGTCGGTGCTCACCGCGCTCGAACATGACCCGCGCGCCCTCGACGGCCAGCTCGACTGGGTCACGAAATGGAACCTCTTGGAGGCGTACGTCGACCGTGACGACCTCGGGTGGGACGACGCCAAGCTCGCCTTGCTCGACCTCCAGTACCACGACGTGCGTCCCGAGCGTTCGCTCTACGAGCGGCTCGTCCGCGCCGGCACCGTGGAACGTCTCCTCGACGAGGCCGACGTGATGGCCGCCACCACCCGTCCACCCGACACCACCCGGGCCTACTTCCGGGGTGGTTGCCTCGCGCGTTGGCCCGACGCCGTGGTTGCGGCAAACTGGGACAGCATCATCCTCGACGTGGGCTCGGACCCGTTGAAGCGGATCCCGATGATGGAGCCGCTCCGCGGCACCCGGGAGCACGTCGAGGAGCTGTTGGCCACCTCCACATCCCCCGCCGAGCTCGTCGCTCGACTATCGACCTGAGAGGCCACACCCCGCCCGGCAACCGAACTCCAGAACCCGAACTCCAGAAACAGGACTGAGGACTCGCACGATGCCCGAGCAGCAGCGCAAGCAGAAGCCCGCCCCGAAGGAACGCGTCGACGAAGCCACCGAGGTGAAGGCTGCGCCGACCGAGCGCGGCGAGAAGCTCAAGGGCGAGCTCGACGACCTCCTCGACGAGAT
>JANOWV010000601.1:0-2365 GCA_031418075.1 Actinomycetes bacterium | reverse complement strand
GCGGGCGTCGCCCGGGTGTACACGCCGAAGGACTACAAGATCGCCGGCATCGTCGACGACATCGCGACCCTCGCCATCGACCACCGCGAGCACGCCCGCACGTAACGTTTTGGCGTCGAGCGTGGTGGCTCCATGACGGTTCCTCGACGCCAAAGCGTTGGAGGAAGGAGGTCTAGGAGTACATCGACTCGATCTGGTCGGCGTACTTTGCGTGGACGCCGCGTCGCTTGAGCTTGGAGGTTGGGGTGAGCTCTTCGGAGTCGGGCATCCACTCCTCCCCGAGCACCACGAACTTCTTCACCTGCTCGACGCGGGCGAACTTCGCGTTGGCCGCGTCGACGTTGCGCTGGAGCTCCGCCAGGACGTCCGGGTGCTCGGCGAGCGCAGGAAGTGACGTCTCGGCGATCCCCTGATTCGCGGCCCACGCCGGGGACACCTCGGGGTCGAGCACCAGCACCGCCGAGATGAACGGTCGCTGGTCGCCGATCACACACACCTGGCCTATGAGCGGGAACGCCTTGAGCGCGGCTTCGAGGTTCGCCGGCGAGATGTTCTTGCCTCCCGCAGTGATGATCAGCTCCTTCTTGCGGTCGACGATCTTCAGGTAGCCCTCGGCGTCGAACTCCCCGATGTCGCCCGTGTACAGCCAACCGTCGTCGTCGAGCGCTTCAGAGGTGCGCTCAGGGTCGTTGAGGTACCCGCGGAAGATGTTCCCTCCCCGCGCGAGCACCTCACCGTCGTCGGCGAGCGTCACCTCGCACCCGGGGATCGGCTCTCCGACCGTGCCCACGTGGACCCGGAACGGCGTCCAGGTCATGGGCCCCGATGTCTCCGACAGCCCGTAGATCTCCGACATCTCGACCCCGAGTGCCCGGAAGAACCGCAGCACGTCTTGGGGGATGGGCGCCGCGCCACTGATCGCAGACTTCACCTGGTCCAGCCCGAGGAGGTCGGTGACGAAGTCGAGGACGGGCTGCACGGCGGCGAGCTCGGCGGCGAGCTCGGGCGGAAGCGGCTGGCGGGTCGCCCGTACGTCGGCGGCGCGGTTCCCGACCTCGATGCCAGCCTCGAGCGCGGCCTGCTGCTCCGGATTGGCCCGGGCGACCGCGAGCACGCCGGCGTGCAGCTTCTCCCACACCCGCGGGACGCCGAAGACGATCTCGGGTCGGACGGCAGCGAAGTACGAGCCGATCTGCGAGGGCTCGGGGCACGACGTGACCTCGAAGGCACCGACGATCCCCTGGTAGTGCGACACCATCCGCTCGGCGATGTGGGCCATCGGCAGGTACGAGACCATCCGGCTGAAGAACGGATCGAGCTCGTCCCAGCAGGCGAGCAGGCTCTCCACCGTCCAGACCACGTTGTCGTGGTCGAGCATGACGCCCTTCGGAGGTCCCGTGGTCCCGGACGTGTAGATGATCGTGGCCAGGTCGTTCGGACGCGCGATCTCCGCCGCCGCAACGAGATCGACCGGATCGTGCTCCAGCAAGGCCGACCAGTGCTCCACGCCGTCGGGCGCGCGCCCGTCCGGGTCCTCGATGACGACGACGGTCGCCAGCGTCGGGATCTCGTCGCGCACCTTGAGCAGGCGCTCGAGGTAGTCGATGTCTTCGACGATCGCGGCCACGGCACCGCAGTGCGATGCCAGATACTGCACCTGCTCGGGCGCCGACGAGTTGTAGATCGACACCGGTGTCGCGCCCACGAGCAGTGCCGCCATGTCGGCGATGTGGAACTCGTGCCGGTTGCGCATCATCAGCACGACCCGCTCCCCGTGGACGACGCCCGCCGCGCTGAGCGCGGTGGCCAGGCGACAGGAACGCTCGCCGTACTCGGCCCACGTCAGCTCGCGCCAGGCATCGCCGTCCTTCCACCGAAGCGCCACCCGGTCGGGATGGCGCTGGACGGTGTCCCGGAACCGGGTCGCCACCGTCTGACCGGCGACCCTGGCGGCAACCTCGTCGCTCGTGACCATCAGTGCGCCCCTCCACCCAAGATCATGCTCGCCGGAACGTTGTCGTCGGACCCGCACGACCGGGCCCCGCGCGTGGGGCGGCGGGCGTACGAGTACGGCGAGTCTCGCGCACGTCTCGTGGCCGCTCCATGGCCGAACCGTGCGAATCCGTCGCGCACGCGCGCCCCGCTTGCGACCGGGGCATCCGACGGCACCGGGGCGGCGAATCCAGCGTTGTCCACCGACACCCTGTGGACAACTCGCGGAATCCGGTGGAGAACTGGGGGAATTGCAGTGGAAAACGGGGTGGAAAACCTGTGGAGAATGGAGGACAATGGCCGCGTCGCGTCCCGAGGAGGACGTTGGGGCACCGGACGTCCATCCACGCGCGGCCGGCGCGGGACGTCCCCG
>JANOWV010000600.1:0-2422 GCA_031418075.1 Actinomycetes bacterium | reverse complement strand
ACGCCGCCGAGCTCGGGTTCGAGCACATCGATGTGTTGGTTGATGTCGACCCGGCGACGCTTCCGATCCCGGTCGGGTGCCCGACGGCATATCCGAAGCCGGTGCCGGGCTGGTGCTCCACCCCCGCGCCCGCGAGCGCGGCCGCACCGGACATGTGGGACCGCGCGGTGCGATGGTGGCAGCGGTCGCCGGGTGCTTTGCTCGAACCCTGGGCCGGCGCGGTGGTGAACTCGCTCGACAGCGCGCGCGCGATGATGGCCGCGGTTCCGGGACTGCGTCTGCTCGTCGACACGGGCCATGTCGCCGACTGGGGCGGCGACCCGCTCGAGCTGCTCGAGTACGCGGGGCACGTGCAGCTCCGCCAAGGGGCGCCGGGCTCGACCCAGGTGCACGTCGACGACGCGCGCGGCGTCGTCGACTTCGACGCTGTCCTGCGTCGGCTCGATGACCTGGGCTACGAGGGCTGCATGTCGGTGGAGTACTTCGACATCCCCGACCAGGGGTGGGGACTCGATGACCCGGTCGCGTGGGCCGTCGACCTCCGCGAGCGCTTGCTCCCGATCATCTGACGCAATCGTCCGGCCCGATCGATCAGGCGGTCGCGGTACCTGCTCCCAGTAGCGCACGCAGGTTCGCGCCCATGATCCGATCCACCGCGTCGTCACCGAGCGGCTCGACGAGGGTGGCGAAGTCGCGCGGCTCGGCGAGACCCTCCGGGTGTGGGAAATCGGAGCCGAACAGCACGCGGTCGTCGCCGATCAGGCCGGCGAGCGCGACGATGTCCTCTTCGTGGTACGGCGCGACCGACACGTGTCGACGGAAGATCTCGCTCGGACGTGCGTTGATCCGACCACCGATCCAGGGGCCGTTGCGGCCCATCCCGTACATCTTGTCCATCACTTTCAGCAGGTAGCCGACGAACAGTGAGCCATTTTCCACGCTCAGGCACTGCACGTTCGGGAACCGTCCGAACAGGTTGTGCAGGATGAGCGCCGAGAACGTGTCCATGATCGGCCGGTCACCGTAGAAGCTCGACCACTGGAACGCCGACTGCTGATGCGACGACGGGTTGGGTTCTTCGCCCCACGCCGTGCTGTAGAGCTCGTTGTAGCCGGACTCGCCGATGTGGAAGCACACGGGTATGCGCGCTTCGTCGATGCGCGCCCAGAACGCGTCGAAGTGCGGGTCGGCGGGCGAACGGCCGAACGCGGGGCCGGGCCGGAGGCCGACCGCGCGTGCGCCGCGGTCGAGCACGAACTCGAGCTCGGCGACGGCACGATCGGCGTCCAGGAGCGAGAGCATCGGGACCGCGAAGATCCGGCCCCGGTGGTCGAAGCCCCAGTCGTCGTCGAGCCAGCGGTTGAACGCGTGGAAGCTCGCGTACAGCAGGTCGACGTCGTCCTTCAGGAAATGCTCCACACACACGGCGGTCGTGGGGAAGAGCAGTGCGGCCTGGACGCCCTGCTCGTCCATGCGCGCGAGTCGGGCGTCCCGATCGACGTACGCGGGTTGCAGCGGCTCGGTGACGTCGGCGGGCTCGGTCCCCGAGCCGCCGGATCCCGAGCCAAGCGACCGGAGCATGGCCCGGAGCGCGCCCGGCTTCGTGACCTCGCTGCGAAACGCCTCGTGGAGGAAGGTGAACGGTCGGTCGCCGACCATGACCTCATCCCGGCCGTCGTCGGTGGTGACGAGGCGTACTGTGCGCTCGCGCATCTCCGGATCGAGGTAGCGGGTGAAGCAGTCGGCCGGCTCGTAGTAGTGGTTGTCGGCGTCCCAGAGTGGTCCGTGCGCTCCCGGCATGGGGCCATCCTGACCCACCTACCGGCCGAGTGCGGTGTCCGTGGTGGACCTGACACGTGGGTCAGGTTCGTCGCGTACGATCGGCCCTTGATCCCGACCACAGGAGCAGCTGCATGGCTCGCATCTCCGTGCTCGATCCCACGGCGGCACCACCCGAGGGCGATGCCGATCCCGGCCCCATGGCCGGCGCCCTGGCCGGGAAGGTCGTCGGCATCCGGTTCGACTCGGCCTGGCGCTCGTGGGAGTGGGCGCTCGACGAATGGCGCCAGTCACTCGTTGGTGCCGGCGCCACGGTCCGGCTCTGGGAGTCCGGGAACCGCATCGGCCACGAAGGTGATCAGACGTTCGCCGAGCTCGCCGAGTTCGTCGACGCCGTCGACGTCGCCGTCATCGGATTGGGCAACTGAGGCTCCTGCACCTCCTGGAGCGTCCACGACACCGTCGCGGCCGCCAACGGAGGCAAGACGGCGGTCGTCGTCGTGACAGCGGAGTTCGAGCACCTGGCCCACACCATGGCCGCGAATGCCGGGCGGGCAGGTCTGCGCGTCCACGTGCTGCCCTACCCACTCGAGATGCGTCCCGAGGCCGAGGTGCGCGCGATCGCGCGCGAGCACTGGCCGAT
>JANOWV010000599.1:0-4375 GCA_031418075.1 Actinomycetes bacterium | reverse complement strand
CCCGACTACAACGTGGCGCCGCGCGCCAAGGTCATGGTGGTGCGCCAGCGGCGACACGAGGACACGCAGCAGCGGGTGCTCTCTCGGATCCGCTGGGGGCTCGTCCCCTCGTGGGCCAAGGAGCTTGCGATCGGCGATCGGATGATCAACGCCCGTGCCGAGACGCTGGCGGAGAAGCCCGCATACCGCGGGGCTTTCGCGAAACGGCGGTGCCTGATCGTCGCCGACGGCTTCTACGAGTGGAAGGTCGTCGGCGAGCCCACCACGCCGAAGGGCCGGCCGAAGAAGCAGCCGTACTTCATCCACCGCATCGACGACGTGCCCATGGCGTTCGCGGGGCTCTGGGAAGTGTGGAAGATCCCGCCCGACCAGCTCGGCGCCGCCCCCGACGACGGAGATGGGTGGCTCCGCACCTGCACGATCGTGACCACGCGGGCAAATGAGCGGCTCGAGTCCGTCCACGACCGGATGCCCGTCGTGCTCCCCGAAGCCGCGTGGAGTCGATGGCTCGATCGCGACGTCGTCGACCCCGCGATGCTCGGCGACCTGCTGGTATCCGCACCGGACGACGACTTCGCGCTCCATCCCGTCTCGACCCGAGTGAACCGTGCAGTGAACAACGACGAGCTGCTCATCTCGCCCGTTCCGGCCGAGGCCGCGACCTAGGGTGATGCGCGTGCCTGAGCCGTCCGAGTATCTGCGCGCCATCGCCGACGAGTCGGCGGCACTCCTCGACGCCGCCGACCTCACCGGACTCGATGCGCCGGTGCCGTCGTGTCCGGGCTGGGATGTGGCCGAGCTGCTCGGACACCTCGGAGGAGTGCAGGGTTGGGCAGCCGAGATGTCGCGGCGCGCGCCGGGAGGCGAGCGCATTCCCCGCGACCCGAGCGCGATCCCCGCGGCCGACGACCGGCCGGCGTGGTTCGCCGGCATGACGGCCGCCCTCCTCGAGGCGCTCGACCGTCCGAGTGACGAGCCGGCCTGGTCGTGGATCCCGCCCGCGACCGTCGGGTTCTGGCAGCGGCGTCAGGCCCACGAGGCGGCGATGCACCGGGTCGACGCCGAGCTCGCGGCGGGAGTCGCGGTGCCGCAGATCGACGCCGCCCTCGCGGCCGACGGTATCGATGAGTTCCTCACGATGGTGCAGCTGTTCAACCCGACGGGGATCGGTGATCCGGGGGCGACGCTGCACTTCCACTGCACCGACGTGGAGGGGGAGTGGCTCGCCCGCCTCGACCCCGACGGCATCGCGATCGAGCGCGAGCACGCCAAGGGCGACGTCGCGGCGAAGGGGAGCGCGTCGGCGCTGCTGTGCTGGTTGCAAGGTCGGGGCCCGATGGATCTGCTCGAGGTGTTCGGCGACGCCGGCTTGCTCGAGCGTTGGCGCGCACAGACCGCCTGGTAGCCGCGCGTCAGCCAGCCGGTTCAGGCGGTGTACGCCGCTTCGAGCACGTCGAGCACGTGGTCCCTGCGGGTCTCGAGTGCCGAGGGCGCGAGGGGGTCGGTGCCGAGGAGCGTCGTGACGAGCGCGGCGTCGGAGAAGTAGGAGAGCACGGCGCCGTAGCTGGTGATGACGAGCTGGGCAGCGTCGTAGCGTCGGAGCCGGCCGGCGTCCATCTCCCCCTCGAGCCACCGGGTGGCCTGAGCGAACAGCGGGCGGATGGCGGTCCCCAGCTCGTCGGTGAGGATCGGGCCGCCGTCGATCGCTTCTCGGCGGGCGAGGCGCACCAGCTCGGGTCGTTCCTCGAAGAACCGGAAGGCTGAGCGGAGCACGCGCTCGATCTGGTCCCAGCCTTGTGTGACCACGGTGGCGGCGTCCCGAAGCGGCTCGATCCAGCCCGCCAGCGCCGAGAGGATGGTCGCCCGGTAGAGCTCCTCCTTCGACGGGAAGTGGTACAGGAGGCTCGGACGCCTGATTCCGACCTCGTCGGCGATGTCGTTGAGGCTCGTGCCACGGAAGCCGTCGGCGGCGAACCGGCGGAGCGAGACGGCCAGTATCTGGTCGCGCGTGCCCTCGGCCGTGATCGTGCCCCTGCTTGTTGGTGCCACGAGAGAATCTTCTCGCATCCGGCAGGCCTTGATGCCCCTACCGACCAGTAGGTAGGTATTCTAGGGGCATGCAGACCATCCTCTTCGCCGCCGCCATCGGGTTCGTCACGGCCCAGGTGGCCATCCTCGCCACGACCGTCTACCTCCATCGGGGCCTCACCCATCGGGCGCTCACCTTGCACCCGGTAGCCGCGTTCCCGATGCGGGTCGTCCTGTGGGTCACGTCCGGCATCCGCCCCCGGGAGTGGGTCGGTGTCCACCGCTGTCACCACGCGAACACCGACACGGTCGACGATCCTCACAGCCCGCTGATCCTCGGCACCACCCGAGTCATGCTCACGAACGCGTACCTCTACCGACGCGCCGCGAAGGATCGCGTGCTCGTCGAGCATTTCACCCGCGACTACGAGGCGAACTGGCTCGACCGGGTCGTGTTCGACCGCGAGACGCTCGGGCCGCTGCTCGGCCTCGGATTGCTGTGTCTGGTCTTCGGGTGGCAGGTCGGGCTCATCGCCGGCGCGTTCCATGCGGTGTTCTACGTCGCGCTCAACGGCGCAGTGAACTCCTTCGGACACACCTTCGGGACTCGCCCATCCGAGAACACGGCCACCAACAGCCGTGTGCTCGGCTGGCTGACCGTCGGTGAAGGTCTGCACAACAACCACCACGCGGTGCCGACCGCGGCGCGGTTCTCGTTCTTCGCCGGGCAGTTCGATCCGGCGTGGCCCGTCATCCGCCTGCTCGAACGTGCCAATCTGGTGACGCTCCGCCACAACGAAGGCATCCTCGTCCGAACCTGAAGCCCGGGAACGTATGACCATTCCGCCGCTGCACCCGCTCCTCGGGATCGTCGTCGGGCTCGTCACCGGTCAGATCGGGATCCTCGCGACATCGATCTATCTTCATCGCGGGCTCACCCATCGTGGGCTCACCGTGCGCCGAGAGCTGGCGGTGGTGCTGCGGACGTTCCTCTGGGTCGCCACCGGGATGCGCGCCCGCGAGTGGGTCGCCGTGCATCGTCGGCACCACGCGATGACCGACACGGCGGCGGACCCGCACAGTCCCGCGCTGCTCGGGTTCTGGCGCGTGCAGCTCACCAACGCCGCGCTCTATCGCCGCATCGCGCGTGATGGCACCACCGTCGATCGGTACGCCCGGGACCTCCCGCCCGATCGCCTCGATCGCTGGTTCTTCGACCACGCGTATCTCGGGCTCGGCGTCGGGATCGCGACGTTGTGCGTCGTGCTCGGATGGCCGACGGGGTTGCTCGCGGCCGCGGTGCACCTGCTCTGGTACATCAACATGTCGGCCGCGATCAACGCAGTCGCGCATACGTTTGGACAGCGCCCGCGAGAGAACTCCGGCACGAACATGCGGTGGCTCGCACTCCTGTCATCCGGAGAGGGGCTGCACAACAACCACCATGCCGCGCCGACGTCGGCGCGGTTCTCGTTCCGGCCGAGTGAGCCCGATCCGGGCTGGTGGGTGATCAGGGTCCTGGCGGCGGTCCGCCTCGTCGACGTGCGCCATCGCGAGCCGAAGCTCGCAGTGCGAGAGCGCTCGGGCTAGGCGCCCGGGGGCCGCGGCGCGATCGCGCGCACGACCTCGCGCACGTCGTCGCCCACGCCGAGGATCGCGGGTGCCGGGGTGGTGACGCCGTTCGCGGCGTACGCGGCCAGCCGAGCCCGGATGTCGTCGACCGAGCCGTGGACGATCAGATCGTCGACGAGCGACTCCGGGATCGCCTCGGTGGCTGCCTTCCGGTCGCCGGCGTTCCACGCGTCCCACATCGGCTGGAGGATCTCGCCGCGGCCGAGCCAGGCGTGGAACTTCGCGTAGACGGGGACGTTCAGGTAGGCCGCGATGGCGCGTCGGCCGATGAAGTTGACGGTGTCGCGGTCGGTGCTCGCGAGGACGAAGATGCGGGCGACGATCTCCTTGCCATCCCCGACGTGCGGGACGACCGTGCGCACGTCATCGGGCGACAGCCAGTTGATGATCGCCCCGTCGCCCTCCGTGCCCGCGATGCCCAGCATCTTGGGGCGGAGGGCCGCGACGAGGATCGGCGGCATCTCGGGAACCGCGGCGCCGAGGCGGAACCCTTTCACGGAGAAGGTCTCGTAGTCCTCGGTGACCTTCTCGCCCGTGAGCGCTGCTCGGAGGAAGCGAATGGTGTCTCGCACGCGCTGCACGGGCTTCACGAACGGGATGCCGTTCCAGTTCTCGACGATGACATCCGAGGAGGTCCCGATTCCGAGGGCGAACCGACCGGGCGCGGCCTGACACATGCCGGCGACGGTCTGTGCGAGCGTTGCCGCGCCGCGGG
>JANOWV010000598.1:0-7145 GCA_031418075.1 Actinomycetes bacterium | reverse complement strand
GGCGGTGGTCGGGCTGACGCGGCCGAACCGGTTGGCGGAGGGCGCGGCGATACCCCCACCGAACTGCTCGAGGAGCTCCCGGGCGACCGGGTGGTCCGGGACGCGCAGACCGACGGTGTCGCGGCCACCGGTGACGGCGTCGAGGACGCGTCGGCCGCGCCGGACCAGCAGCGTGAGGGGACCAGGCCACAGCGCGGCGGCCAGCACGCCGGCTGCCGCGGGGATCGAGTCGGCCCATCCGTCCCATGTGGGGTCGACCAGCGTGGCATCGGCCACGACGGAGGCCGCGAGGTGCACGATCACCGGGTGGTCGAGCGGCCGACCCTTCACGGCGTAGAGACGCGCCAGTCCCTCGGGCGACTCGGCATCGCACCCCAGGCCGTACACGGTCTCAGTAGGGAACGCGACGAGTCCGCCACGGCGGAGCACGTCGACCGCCTCGGCGACGCTCACCAGTAGTTGACTCGCGTGGCCCGTTCCTCGACGACATCGAGGTCGTCGGTCCACGCGCCAGACGACAGGTACTTCCAGCCTCCGTCGGGGAGGAGCGTGACGATGGTCCCCCGCTCCATCTGTGCAGCCATCTTCGCTGCGCCCGCGACTGCAGCTCCCGATGACACGCCGGCGAACACGCCGCACTCCTCGAGCAGGCGCCGCAGCCACTCGATGGACTCGCGCGGCCGCACGATGAACTTCCGGTCGAGCACTTCCCCATCGAAGATCGGGGGCACGAACCCGTCATCGAGCGAACGCAGGCCCTGCACCAGCTCACCGGCCGGGGGCTCGACCGCGACCACGCGCACGTCGGGGTTCTGCTCCTTGAGGTACCGACCAACGCCCATGAGCGTTCCGCTCGTCCCGAGCCCCGCGACGAACACGTCGACCTCGGGACAGTCCCGCCAGATCTCCGGACCGGTGCCGTCGTAGTGCGCCTGCGGGTTGGCCGGGTTGCCGTACTGGAACAGCAACGTCAGCGACGGATCCGCGGCCGCGAGCTCCTCGGCGCGACGGATCGCGCCGTTGCTCCCCTCGGCCCCCGGGGACTCGATCACCTCTGCACCGAAGATCTCCAGGAGCTGTCGCCGTTCGACCGAGACGTTGTCGGGGAGCACGACGCGCAGCTGGTAGCCCCGCAGCTTCGCGACGAGCGCGAGCCCGATCCCCGTGTTGCCCGACGACGGCTCGATGATCGTGGCCCCCGGCGTGAGGATGCCTTCGGCCTCTGCGAGCTCGATCATCTTCAGCGCGATGCGGTCCTTGGAGGATCCGCCGGGGTTCTGCCCCTCGAGCTTGGCGAAGATACGCACATCGGGATTCGGCGACAACGCATGGATGCCGACGAGCGGGGTATCGCCGATCAGCCCGAGGACGGACTCGTAGCGCACGAGATGATCGCTTCCCGCGACGACGCGCTACCCGCCGGCGACGGCGGGAAGGATCGAGATGACGTCGCCGTCGTCGACGGGCGTGTCGAGACCGTCGAGGTACCGGATGTCGTCGTCGTCGCGATACACGTTCACGAATTTGTGGAGGTTGCCCTCGTCATCGATGAGGTTCCCGGCGAGCCCAGGGAACCTCGTGGTGAGGTCGGTGAACACGGCGCCGATCGTGGCGCCATCGGCAGCAACACTGGCCGCGCCGTCGGCGTGGACACGCAGCAGGGTCGGGAGCTTCACGTCGACGGCCATCACGTCATCGTACAAGTCCGACCATGGGGGTCGGCATTCCCGAGCTGCCCCATTTCCACGGGGATCGCTCGGTCAGGCGACGACGACGTCGACTTCCTCGGTCGCGCCCTCCCGGATCCGGTACGCGCGCACCACCGGTTCGGCGTGCTTGAGGCTCACCAGGACGTACAGCCAGCCCGGTTCCACGGCCTGGCGGACATCCGTGTCGGACGGATACGCGTCGGTATGGGTATGCGAGTGCCACACGCCGACCAGCTCGACGCCGTTCGCCTCGGCATCGCGCATCGCACGAAGCAGGTCCCGGGACTCGACCGTATACGTGCGGGCCGACGCATCCGCGTTCACGCACGGGTAGACCTCGGTGATCTCGCCCGTCGGCTCGATACGTGGCGCGCCCGGCTCGACGACCGGGCCGGCGAGCATCCCGCATGCCTCGTCGGGGAGCCCGACAAGACAGTGCGCAACGATCCGCGCGTGCTGTTCGGCGCTGAGCCGCAGCGTCGGCGACGCGAACTCGCTCACGGGTGCTCCTCCGTCAGCCAGCTGTCCTCCGTCAGGAGGTGGCGTCCTGGATGGCCGACCAGACCCGCTCGGGGGTGAGCGGCATGTCGATGTGGCGGATGCCGAGATGCTTGAGCGCATCGACGACCGCGCTCTGCACCGCGGGCGTGGAGCCGATGGTGCCGGACTCCCCGATGCCCTTGGCGCCGAGCGGGTTGAGCGGCGTGGGGGTCTCGGTGTTCGACGCCTCGAACGACGGGAACTCGGCCGCGCTCGGCATCGAGTAGTCCATGAGGTTCCCCGTGAGCGGGTTGCCGTCGACGTCGTACTCGACGCTCTCGTAGAGCGCCTGTGCGATCCCCTGCGCGATCCCGCCGTGCTGCTGACCGGAGACGAGCAACGGGTTGAGGATGCGACCGCAGTCGTCGACGGCGACGTGGCGGATCGGCGTGACCATGCCGGTCTCGGTGTCGACCTCGACCACTGCCACGTGGGAGCCGAACGGGAAGGTCGCCTCCCCCTGGTTGAAGTCGAGCGCGGCCGCGAGCCCGGCGTCGGCCCAGTCGTCGGGACGACGGGCCGGGTCGTGCGCGGCGTGGGCGAGCTCGCCCCAGGTGAGCGCAGAAGCAGGGACTCCGGCGACGCCGACCTTGCCGCCCTCGTGCAGCACGATGTCGTCGGTGCTGGCCTCGAGGAGGTGCGCGGCGAGGCGCTTGGCCTTCTCCAGTACCTCGGCGCTGGCGTTGTAGACCGCCGACCCGCCGATCTGCAGCGATCGCGAGCCCGCGGTACCGCTGCCGCGTGGGACGAGCGCCGTGTCGGACTGCACGATGCGGACATCGGCCATGTCGACGCCGAGCAGCTCGGCGACCACCATCGCGAATGCGGTCTCGTGACCCTGACCATGCGAGGACGTTCCGACGGTCGCGACGACCGTACCGTCGTCGTGTACCTCGACCGCGCCGTACTCCGTGAACATGCCGCCAGCGGTGACCTCGACGTAGGCCGAGACCCCGATACCGAGCAGGACTGTGTCGCCCCGGTCGAGGCGGGCCTTCTGCTCCGCCCGCAGCTCGGCGTACCCCGCGACGCGGCACGCCTCATCAATCGCCTTGGCGTACTCGCCGACGTCGTAGTTCGCGCCGGTCACCGTCGTGAGCGGGAACCGCTCCGGCGGGATGAAGTTCTTCTTGCGAAGCTCGACGGGATCCATGTCGAGCTCGAGGGCCGCGATGTCCATGATGCGCTCGAGGAACGCCGTGGCTTCGGGGCGCCCAGCGCCGCGGTAGGCGGCGGTGACCGCGGTGTTCGTGGCCGCGCTCACGGTGTTGAGCTGGACCTTCGGGATCTCGTACACCCCCTGGGCCATCATGCGGGTGAGGAACGGCAGGAAACCGCCGATCGCCGGATAGGCACCGGCGTCGCAGACGACCTTGCCCCGGAGAGCGACGATCGTGCCGTCGGACTTCAGGCCGAGCTCGATGTACTGGATCTGGCCCCGACCATGGGTCATCGCGACCATGTTCTCGGAGCGGGTCTCGGTCCACTTCACGGGTCGTCCGAGACGCTGGGCCGCCACGACCGCGATCACGAACTCCACGTAGGCGCCGGTCTTGGCGCCGAAGCCACCACCCACCTGTGGAGCGAGGACGCGAACCTTCTCGGGGTCGAGGCCGAGTGCGCCGGCGAGCGGGTCGCGCACGCCGAACGGCGCCTGCGTCGGAACGGTG
The DNA here is from genome assembly GCA_031418075.1 of Actinomycetes bacterium. GTDB lineage: Bacteria > Actinomycetota > Acidimicrobiia > IMCC26256 > PALSA-555 > DASUAO01. The sequence continues at coordinate 3,226 of JANOWV010000598.1, read as the reverse complement.
AGTGTGAGGGTGTCGTCGGGGCCGGGCTCGACGATGATCCCGTTCGCCTCCATCGGCACGACCGCGACTCGTTGGTTCACGAAGCGGCCCTGCACCACCACGTCGCTGCCGTCGAGGATCTCGGGGTCTTCACCGAAGTTGAACTCGATGGCGAGGTTGGAGCCGTGCTCGGGGAAGAGGATGGGCGCGCCGTCCTCGAGCGCGGCCTCCGGGTCGACGACCACGGGCAACGGGTCGTAGTCGACGATCACCATCTCCGACGCGTCGACGGCCTGCGCACGGGTTTCCGCGAAGACCGCGGCGACGATGTCGCCGACGAACCGAACGATGCCGTCGGCCAGCGGAGGCCGGTTGAATGCCGGAGGCATCATCACGAACCCCTGCACCGGCGGGAGGTCCATGGTGGTGTGGGTGTGCACCGCGACGACGCCGGGCATCGACTCGGCCTCGCTCGTGTCGATCCCGGTGATCCGCGCGTGGGCCATGGTCGAGCGCACGAATACGACGTGCACGGTGCCGTCGGGGTTGAGGTCGTCGAAGTACTTGGCCTCGCCCCTGAGGATGCGGGGGTCTTCGACACGGCGGACCGGGTTACCGAGGATCGAGCCGCCAGGCGGTGGGGTGGTGGTGGTTGCGGTCATGAGCGGGGAGGCTAGCGGTCGACGTGGTGCTGGAGCCCGGCCAGCACCGCTCGGAACTCGTCGACCGTCTCATGGAGGATCTCGGCCACCGGCCGCACCCCATCGATCCGTCCGGCAACCTGGCCGCCGAAGGCGAACGCGGCGTCGAGGTCGCCCTCGAAGTAGAGGCGCAGGATGCCGTCGAGCGAGCCGAGCACCACCTGCTCGTCGACCCGCTCCTGGGCCTCTGACTTCGGGGTGGCGAGCACCCGGAAGCCGGGCTTGTGCCATCGGTTGAGGAACACCGTGCTCGTCTCGGCCGAGCCGACGATCAACTGCTTGTAGTTGTCGTGGACGGGCGACTCCGTCGCCGACACCATGCGGGTTCCCATCTGGACACCCTCTGCACCCAGTGCGAACGCGGCGGCCATCGAGGCACCGTCGCAGATCCCACCGGCAGCGATGATCGGCACGTCGAAGGCCGAGCACACGAGGGGGAGGAGGACCATCGTCGCGACGTCACGACTCGCCTTGAACCCGCCTCCTTCTCCACCTTCTACGACCAGTCCGTCCACGCCGGCGTCGATCGACTTCTGCGCGGCGCGCAATGACGGCACGACGTGGAACACCGTGATACCGGCGTCGTGGAGCGCGCCGGTGAGCAGCGTCGGGTCGCCCGCCGACGTGGTGACGAACCGGACACCGTGCTGATGAACGAAGTCGACGATCGCGGCGTCACGCACGAACAGCTGCGCGATGTTCACCCCGAACGGCTTGTCGGTGAGGTCGCGCATCTTGGCGATCTCGTCGCGGACCTGGTCGAGCTGGCCGGACGAGGTCTCGATGATCCCGAGCCCGCCGGCGTTCGACACCGCCGACGCGAGCTGCGCGCGGGCGATGTAACCCATCGGCGCCTGCACGATCGGGTAGTCCACCCCGAGCAGCTCGGTGATCCTGGTGCGCATCGGCTCCGGCGCCATGGCAACTGCTCCGTTCGGAAAGGAGCCCGGACGGTACCGTGACCGGGTGTCCAAGGCCGCCAAGGGGAAGTCCCCCACCAGCTCGTCCGGGAAGAAAGCGGGCCGACCCGCGGCCACGATCAACAACCGCAAGGCGCGCCACGACTACCTGATCCTCGACACGTTCGAGGCCGGGATCATGCTCGTCGGCGCCGAGGTGAAGTCGATCCGCGAAGGGCGGGCCGCCCTCGGCGACGCCTACGCCCGGGTGCAGCTCGGCGAGGTCTGGCTCCTCGGGATGCACGTCTCGCCCTACACGTACTCGCACGAGGAGCTCGACCCGGTGCGTCCCCGCAAGCTGCTGCTGCACCTCCGCGAGATCGACGAGCTGACCCGGGCCACCGCCGAGAAGGGCGTCACGATCGTTCCGCTGAAGCTCTACTTCAGCAACGGGCGGGCCAAGGTCGAGCTCGGCGTCGGCCGCGGCAAGCGCGCCTACGACAAGCGCCATGCACTGAAGGAGCGCGAAGCGACCCGCGAGACCCAGCGGGCGATGAAGGGGATCCGCGACTGAGGGGTGTTCCCTTCCCTCGCGCCCAACCCCGAACCCGTTGGTTCTCGCTGTCCCACCCGCCGGTACACTGGTCTTTGCCAGGTCACGCGCACGACCGGGCACTTGACAAGGGGGTGCGTGGCTTCGATTTCGTGGATCGAGGCGGGTGAAGCGAGCCGACGTCGCAGGATCGTCGCAAAAGAGCCTGCACCACTAACAACTGGCGAGCGTGAGCTCACCCTCGCTGCTTAGTCCTTAACGACTAACTAGCGCGTCCGATCCGGCCCAGCTGCTCGGTCGGGACAGGGCGTCATTTTGAGCGGCTTACCGGAGCGTCGTACCTCAGCGGCGCATCGGGACACTTTGCTGAGGTTGGGGTTGCCGCTTGGTGCCGGTGGACGGCGGCGACCCGAGATCTTCCCACTGGCTGCGCTCGGAGAAGCCCCGCCAACAACGCGAAAGACCCGGGTTCGACTCCCGGCACCTCCAAGAGTGCTCACAGATCCGTGAGCATTGTTGGAGGTGTGCCAGACCCTTCCTCGTCATAGCGCTCGAGGATCTCTCTCGCCCAAGCCACTGCGTCACGGACGCGGATTCCGGACGGCTGCGGTCGCGTCCAGAGCTCGAGATTCTCAGGGCGGTTGTCGTCGCGTACACCATTCCGATGGTGAATCGACTCCCCCGGGTGCAGATGACGACCGAGCATCGCCTCAGCAACGAGTATGTGCTCGAACACGTACCGAGACCTCCGGGCGCGAGGGTGGTCAGGTGCACGGACCAAGACGTATCCGCGATGGCGCGTCCGACCCCCCTTCCAGTTGCCGTTGGCCTCCTTCGCTTCCGTTCGACAACCTGCACATCGCACGGACTTGAGCTGCATCGGCCGCCCACAGGAGCAGCGTGTACGCGCGCGGCACGCCGGACAGCGTCGATGACGGCTCGATGGAACGAAGGTCCGACCGCACTCGGCACACTTCCGCATGACGTGACGCTACGGGAGGGGTACGACACCGAGGAGGGCCGCTGACTTCCCCCGCGTCACCGGTCGGCCCGTCAGCTGGCCTTCGGCGCGTGCACCTCGAGCAGCTCGTCGA
>JANOWV010000597.1:0-2028 GCA_031418075.1 Actinomycetes bacterium | reverse complement strand
TCGAGCGCTGCGTCGTGATCCGGCTGAGCGTTACGGGTCGGTTGAGGAGTTCGGCGTCGAGCTCGGGAGGGCCATGACGTCGGTCATGGGTTCTGGTTGGTACCTCGAATCCGATGTCGCTATCCGGGAGCCGGGTCACATTCGTGATGCCGCGGGGGCGAGTTCGACGGTGAGTCACATGCCGACGCCGCGGAGCGCTCCTCGGCGCATCTCCGGCGGTCGCTTGGCGGTCATCAGCCTGCTGACGGCGACGGCCGCGGCCGCGGCCACGTGGTTTGTGATTCGTGATTCGAGTCCGTCGAACCCTCCCCCGGCGACCGTCTCCGCGGGTTCCCTGCCGCTTCGGCTCGCCGCCGAGTGGTCTGCGCCGACTGCGGGCAACGTCTTCGCGTCGCCCGCAGTTGCCGATGGCGTGGCCGTGGTCGGGAGTGAAGACGGATATCTCTATGGTCTCTCGACCGCAACCGGATCACCGAAGTGGCGAGTCCCCGTCAAGGGCGGCGTGCGTTCCTCGGCGACCATCGTGGGTGCAACGGCCTACGTGGGAGGGCTCGACGGAGCGGCGGACCCCGTGTCGGGGAACCCTGAGGTCAAGCAGGTGTATGCGTTCGACGTTGCCACCGGCAACGAGCAATGGGCGGCGCGTCTCGCGTACCAGGTCGTCTCGTCGCCGGTGGTCGCCGGCGGACTCGTGGTGATCGGTGCGGACGGGCTCTACGCGTTCGATGCCGCGACCGGCGCTCGCCGGTGGCAGACGCCGATGGGCGGAACGGTGGTGTCATCGCCCGCAGTGAGCGGGGACGCGGTCGTGGTGGGCAGCGACGACGGGAACGTCTACATCGTTTCGCTTGCGGACGGCACCGTGCGTCACATCGTCCCGATCGGCGCTGAGGTCGAGTCGTCGCCCCGCGTGGCCGACGGAGTTGCCTACGTCGGTAGCGTGAATGGGTCCCTGTACGCGATCGATATTGCCCGCGGCTCGATCCGATGGCAGCGCGACCTCGGATCGCCGATCAAATCATCACCCACGGTTGCGGATGAACGCGTGGTCGTCGGTACCGACGACGGTCGACTCATCTCAGTCGACCGCCGGAATGGAAAGCCCCGTTGGACGTTCACGGCGCTGCGGTCGATTGACTCGTCTCCGCTCTGGTTCAAGGGTCTCGTGGTCGTAGGGAGTAACGACGGGAACGTGTACGCGGTCGATGGAGTGACCGGGGGGCTTCGGGGTCGGTTCGAGACCCGGGGTCCGGTGTTGTCGTCGCCACGCGCCGCGGGAGACGCCGTGATCGTCGGGAGTCAGGACGACCACGTCTATGCGATCGTCGGGTTCGGTCGTTGACGCGTCAGTCGACGGCGCGACGAGTCAGAACGCGTCGCGGTAGACGAACTGCAATCCGCCGACACTGACGACGTCGCCAGGGTTCAGGATGCAGGTGTCGATGCGGACGCCGTTGACCGCGGTGCCGTTCGTCGATCCGAGATCGGACAGGACCATGTCGTCTCCGGCCCGCTCGATCTGCGCGTGTTCACGACTGACGCGACTGTCCACGAGGCGCAGGTCGGCATCGTCGGCGCGACCGATGCTCGTGAGCGCCTGCAAAGCAATCGCCTGACCGTCCGGAAGTTCGATCCAACCAAAGGGAACCGGTTGCTCGGTGCGGAACGTGCTGTGGACACTGCGTGCGATGGCCACCGGCGCACCGTCGAGGGTCGGATCCTGATCGAGGATCCGTTGTTCGAGGTCGCGTAGCTCCGCGCCCGGCTCGACGCCGAGTTCCTCGATGAGTGCCGTGCGGGTGGCCCGAAAGGCGGCGAGCGCGTCGGTCTGGCGCCCGGATCGATAGAGGGCGAGCATCTGCAAGTACCGGAGCCGTTCACGGAACGGCTGGTACTCGACCAGGACTTCGATCTCGACGGCCACTTCTCGATGGCGGCCGAGTTCGAGCAATGTTTCGGCGCGGTCTTCGCCCAGGGTGAGGATGCGTTCGTCGAGCCGGGCGCGGAGCTACGCGACCTCGAACAACG
>JANOWV010000596.1:0-1587 GCA_031418075.1 Actinomycetes bacterium | reverse complement strand
GAAGGCCAGCGCCGACTTCGCCCGGATCGTCGACGACCGCCACTACGAGCGGCTCGTCGGCCTCCTCGACTCCGGCGACGTGGTGGTCGGCGGGAGCCACGACGCCGCCGAGCGGTACCTCGCCCCCACCATCCTGCGAGGCGTCGCGCCCGACTCGCCGGCGATGCAGGAGGAGATCTTCGGCCCCATCCTGCCGGTCCTCTCCGTCGACAGCACCGAAGCAGCGATCGCGTTCGTGAACGAGCGCGACAAGCCCCTTGCGCTCTACGTCTTCGCCGGCGACACGGCAGTGAGCGACCGGGTGATCAGCGAGACGAGCAGCGGAGGCGCGTGCGTGAACGCGACCCTCTTCCATGTGGCCGTGGCGGAGCTGCCCTTCGGTGGCGTCGGCGAGAGCGGCGTCGGCTCGTACCACGGCAAGGCGAGCTTCGACACCTTCACGCACACGAAGTCCGTCCTCCGACGCGGGACGAAGCCCGACCCCGCCCTGGCCTACCCCCCGTACACGGCGCGCAAGGAGAAGCTCATGCGCCGCTTCCTGTAGCCATGGCCCACGCAGACCGCCTCCCCGACGGCTGGGGAGGAGACACACCGGTCGACGACACCCTGGTGCGGGCCTACGCCGAGGCGTACGCCAACCTCGCCGAAGCGCTCGGCACCGCGATGGACGCACCGACCGTGCGCACCGAGGAGTTCGTGGCGTTCGACACGCACCAACCGTTCCCATTCGTGAACGTCGCCGTGCTCCTGCGGCCGGTCTTCGAAGTGACCGACCCGCTGCTCGATGACGTCGCCGCGTTCTTCGCCCCTGACGACGAGCAGACGCCGTTCCTCGTGTGGAGTGCCACACCGCTTCCCGACCTCCGAACGCGCGACTGGGAGCTCATGGGGCATCCGCCGCTCATGCTCCGCCCCCCCGGGCCCGCCGACGTCCCCGCACCCGAAGGTCTGGAGCTCGTGGAGGTGCGCGACGCCGACACCCTCGCGACGTTCGACGCGACGCTCATCGAGGCCTACCCGGTGCCGGAGATGACGGGTCGGCGACAGTTCGGGCCCGGGGTGCTCGACGCACCCGGCTGGCGGCTGTGGCTCGCGATGCTCGACGGGAAGCCGGTCGGTACGGCGGCCGCCCACGTCACCGACGCCTTCGTCGACGTGGAATGGATCTCGCTGCGACCCGAAGCGCGCGGCCGTCGCATCGGCGAAGCGCTCACCTGGACCGCGACTCTCGCCGAGACCGACCGACCCGCGATGCTCTTCGCCAGCGATCTCGGCCAACCGACCTACCAGCGCATGGGCTACGCGTCGCTGAGCCGGCTCACCCTCTGGGTCGGCACCCGCAGTGCGAGTGCGCCTCAGCCGTAGGACCTGAGCTCCACCACGTTGCCGTCGGGATCGCGTACGTAGAGGCTGGTCGCGAGGCCCTGCGCCCCGAAGAGCCCATCGGCCGGGCCTTCGCCGACGACGTCGAAACGACCCGACGCGGCAAGCGCCGCAAGATCTGTGGGCTCGATCACCAGGCAGAGGTGGTCGACGTTCGTACCCGTCAGCTCGCCTTCGAGCACGTCGATGAGCGTGGTCGCGTCG
>JANOWV010000595.1:0-2246 GCA_031418075.1 Actinomycetes bacterium | reverse complement strand
CCGCCCACGCCGTCGCGCCACACGCTGTCCATGCGCTCGAGCTGGAAGGGCATCCAGCCGACCTGGCTCTCCGCGTAGGTGATCTTGATCTCCTGGAAGCGATCGAGCGTTCCGGAGAACACCCAGTCGCAGAGGGACCCTTGCGCATTCTGGGCGTAGAGCGACATCGAAGTCGCCAGCGGCGCGTCCGGAGAGGTCGACGGCATCTTGGACGACGAGCCGATGTGCATGGAGACCGTGGTATCGGTCTCCTCGCACGCCTGCCAGAGCACGTCCCAGTCCCCCGAGTACATCGTGGCCAAGCCGAGCGCCGACGGGTTCTCGCTGAACGCGACTGCGTAGCTTCCCTTCGCCGCACAGCGACGTACCTCGTCGGCCGCCAGCTGCGGGTTCCAGAGCGGCACCAGCGTGAGTGGGATGAGGCGACCGCGGGCGGCACCGCCGCACCAATCGTCGATCATCCAGTCGTTGTAGATCCGCAGGCACGTGAGCGCGAGCTCCTTGTCGGACCGCTCGGCGAAACCCTGGCCCGCGAAGCGCGGGAAGATGTTGGGAAAGTTGATCGCGGCCTCGACGTGGTTCTCGGTCATGTCGGCGAGGCGGGCGACCTGGTCGTACGTACCGGCACGGAAATCCTCGTAGACGGCCGGAATGTTGCGCTGCTCGCTGCGGGGGATCCCGGCGGGCGCGTGCAGGAGCCCGGTGGGCATCACGAGGTCTTCGAAGTTCCAGACGTCGCACCACTGGCCGTGCTCGTCGTCGCGCTCGAACCCGTAGTGGCCACCCTCGAACACCAGTCGCACGCGCTCCCGCGAGACCTTGGGGCCGCGGTCCCGGACGTCGGCCGGAAGCTGCTGCTGCCAGAGGTCCCGGGGCTCCAGGACGTGATCGTCGACCGAGATGATGAGCGGCAGATCGGCTTCGCTGGGTGTCACGTCAGGCATGGGCCCAATCATGGCCGATCCCGACCGAAGCAGGTCGGGTCGGAGTCGACAGCCGCAGGACTCTGGACCCGTTCATCGTTGCCAGGACACACCCAGCATGCGAGAAGCCGTTCGTTGATCGCGCGATCAGCCCGGGCGGACGGCCGCCCGTACCGACCCGGAGCCGGAGACCTGCCTGATGACGTCGCCGGTGTGCGTCGCGTGCACGTAGCCACCACCGACCCAGATGCCGATGTGCGCGGACCAGTTGCTCGTAGTGATCAGGTCACCGGGCTGGAGCTGGTCGAGGGGGACGGGCGGGAACATCTTCGCCTGGGCGCCCGAGTAGTGGGGTAGGGAGATCCCGCCGGCCTGCCAGGCGCGCATGGTGAGGCCCGAGCAGTCGTAGGTGTCGGGACCGGTGGCCGCGTACTCGTACGGCTTGCCAACCTGGGCCAGCGCGAACGCCACCGCGGCTCCTGCGCCGCCTGACGGGTTGGGAACCGGGCCGGTCCAGGCCTTTCCGCCACCGAGTGGCTTCGGCACTGCGGCTGCGGCCGCGGCTTCGCGTCGCGCCTGCTCCGCGCGCACGAGAGCACCCAGCTCGCCCTGCACCTGGCCGAGCAGACCCTGCTCCTCGGCCGCCGCGGCATCGGCCTCGGCCTTGGTCGCAGCCAGCGCATCTCGCTGGGTCTGGGCGTCGCCGCGGGCGCGACTCGCGTCCGATCGCTGGACCGAGAGGTCCTTCCGGGCGGCATCGAGCTGGTCGAGGAGCCGATTGTCGCGTCGGGCCGTGACGTCGGCGTATTGGGTGCGAATGTTCGCATCGGACGCGCTGGAGAAGTCGAGGGACGCCGTCGGGCCGACGCCGTGGCGCCGGTAGATCGAGGCCATGCGATCGCGCACGAGACCGATGAGACGAGCACTCTCGGCCTTCGCAGCAGCGATGCGGGTCTCCGCGTCGACGATCTTCGCCTGGGCTTCATCAAGTGCGAGCTGTGCGGCGTTGAGCTGCTCACCGAGGGCCGCAACGCGCGCACCGGTCTCGGCGATCTGCGCCTCGAGTGCTGCTGCTTGCGTCCGCAGGGCGTCGATCGGAGCGGCGGTCGCCGACACCGGGAGCGCACCGACGAGTCCCCCGATGGCAAGCACGACTCCGGCGAGCTTCGTCGAGCGACACAACAACGTGATCTCCTCCAGGGCGCGCAAAGGGTGACGACAGAATGGGTACCGGCGTGAAACGGTGTGGTCACGCTTCGATTTCACCCTATCGGCCGAGACCTCGCCAGTGCTGTTTCTGGCGCAGAACCGTTGCAATTCCTA
>JANOWV010000594.1:0-4821 GCA_031418075.1 Actinomycetes bacterium | reverse complement strand
GGCCCCGGACGAGGTGCTTGGGGTTGGGGCGAGTGCGGCGGAGCGATCCGAAGGATGCGTCGGCCGGCGAGTCGGCATCGTCCACCGTCGCCGGGTGGTTCTGGTCGCGGATGAGGAGGACGAGCGCGTCGGCCGCGCACGCCCCGTACCGCTCGTCGCGGCCCTCGAGCCGCGCGGCGTCGAGCGCGGTGCGCACGAACGGCCCCAGCGCCGCGTTGATCTCGGCCAGCGCGTCGGTCGTGCCCCGCCACGCGAGGCGACCCGCGCCTTCCGGATCGACCCACGTGGTGAGGTCGCGATTGGTGTGGGCAGCCCGATGCCGGCGCTCGGTGCCTTCGGGGTCGGCGGCGGCCTTGCGGGCGCGGGCCTGGAGCTCGAGGCTGCGCACCGAGCCGCGCGCCGCGGCATCTAACAGCTCGGCCTCCGCGGCAGGGTCGACCGTCGCGGCATCGGTGATCGCTCGGGCCTGGGCCGGCGAGAGCCGCCCGGCCCGCAGCGCAGACTCGGTCGCGGGAAGGTCGGCCAGGCGCTCGGCAGTCTCGAGGATCCCGATCGCCTGACCCAGCGGCGCCCCGGTGGCCTTCGACACCCACTCGGCGGGTGACCGGGCCCCGCCCTGGGCCCACACCTGGGTCTGGGCCACCCGACCCGCGAGCAGCGTGGTGACCGCGGTGCAGACCCGGGTCGCCTCGCCGAACGTCTCGACCCAGGACCGCGCCGTGCGGGCGTCGAAACAGCCCGGTTCGACGCCCTCCGCGAACGCCCGCAGCACGCCGACTGCCCGATGGACCTCGCTGAGGCTCGGTGTCGTCGATCTGGTGCTCGTCGTGGAGGTGGTCGTCATCGCGCTCGTCCGGTCAGAGGGTGCCCAGGCCCGGAGCTGATGTCCGGGAGGTCACTCGTCGATCGGCGGAAGAGTGCGGGCTTCCACGACCCGTGCACACACTCTATCGAACGTATGTTCGACTGTCAAGCCGGAGATCCAGCAGGGCCAAACCGAGCGGATGGTCGACCGGGGGGGGCCGAGCGCCTTACGGCTCGGGGGCGACGGCCACCGCAGCGGCCACCATCTTGTAGGCGACCTCGGCGGGGCCCAGCTCGTCGGGGCGGAGCAGGTTCGCCATGATCCGCAGCACCCACTCCATGAGCGTGCGGCTCTGGAAGCCGACCCTCGACAGCTCGCGCATCACGGCCGGGTTCCCGATGGCCCGGACGAACACCCGCGCCACCTTGAAGTAGAGGCCGTAGGTCTCGTGCAGTCGGGTCTCGTAGCCACGCAGGGCGAGGCCGTCGCCGGTGCGGAGCGCCTCGTCGAGTGCGGCGGCGGCGAAGCGGCCGGTCTCGTACGCCACCGAGATGCCCTCGCCGTTGAAGGGGTTGATGCTCCCGGCGGCGTCGCCCACGCTCAGCCAGGTCGGGCCGACGGCCGGCGTGACCGAGAGGCCGGTCGGGAGCTTGCCGCCGGTGGGCGCGCCGCACGACGTCTCCGGGGAGATCTCCCAGTAGTCGGGTGCAGTCGCGCAGAACGCGTCCATGAGCTGGCTGGTGTTGACGTCCTTCCAGCCGGAGAACGTGGAGAGCAGGCCGACGCCCACGTTGATTGTGCCGTCGCCGACGGGGAAGACCCACGCGTACCCAGGGAAGTGGTCGCCGTTGCGGTCGCGAATGTCGAGGTGACTCTCGATCCACGGGTCGTCGTGACGCGGGCTGCGGTAGTAGCCGCGCACCGCCATGCCGAGCGGGTACGTGCGGTCGCGCGACGCGCCGAGTGCGCGGCCGAACCGCGAGTTGGAGCCGTCGGCGACGACGACGTAGCGGGCCCGCACGTCAACGAGGCCGTCACTCCCGTCCTCGGTCGCCTCCTTCTTCTTGACCGTCGCACCCACGACGAGGCCCCCCTCCACGATCGGGGCGACAGCTTCCGTCGCGGGCCAGAGCGTGGCGCCGGCCTTCACCGCCTGGTCGGCCACCATCTCGTCGAGGTCGCGCCGCCGCACCACGTAGCCGTAGGGCGGGAAGTCGGGGTGGTCGGGCCAGGCGAGCTCGAGCGTCACCCCATGGGCGATCGAGCGGAGACCCTCGTAGCGCAGGTGCCCGACCGCGAGGCGCTCGCCGAGCCCCATGTCCTCGAGCTGGCGGACCGCACGCGGGGTGAGGCCGTCGCCGCAGGTCTTCTCCCGCGGGAACCGCTTCTTCTCGACGACCAGCACGCGGTGCCCGGCCTCCGCGAGCCAGTACGCGGTCGCGGCCCCCGAAGGCCCGCCGCCGACCACGAGGACGTCCCAACGCTCGCTCACCACTTCATCGTGGCAGACCCCCGCCGCCCGTGACCCACCGGCCTGGCACGCCCGAACCCCGAATATGCCGATGCCGCAAGTAGCGTGGTAGGAAACGCCTCGCGCTCGGGGGTGCCGGCGCGCGACGGGGAGGGACACCAGCAATGCCCAACCTGCTGCCCGACTGGTTCGCATGGATCCGGCCGGCCGGCCGACTCATCTGGTCCAGCGGGATCCTGCTGATCGGTATCGGCTTCGTGGTCGCGCTCATCAAGCCGCCGAGGATGAAGCGACCGTTCCCAGATCGCGTCGGCTACGCGCTCTTCCCGGCGATCATCGTCGGCACGCTGGTGCTCGGTGCGATCATCACGCCGGTCCAGCGCACGATCATCTGGCTCGGGCTCGCCGCGCTCGTCGGGCACGCGATGCTCATGGTGGTCTCACGCCCACCCCACGACCCCGACGCGACGCTCACGTGGTCGGCCGCGTTCGCCGGCGCGGTCGGCGTGTTCGCCCTGCTGCTCGTCGGCTACGCGATCTTCCCCCACGAGTACCTCACCTACGCGAACTCCTATCTCCAGTGGGGCGACAACGGGAAGTTCGTCTTCCAGTCGAACCAGGAGATCCTCGGGTTCATCCCGATCAACTACCCCTTCAGTTTCGACTACCCCGCTGTACGCGACATCGTCGGGGCGACGATCTACATCGTGCTGGTCGGGCTGAACCTCAAGTTCTGGGTGATGTGGCAGCAGCGCCACGACGTCGCGCCGGCCGCCAAGTCCGACGATGCCGCCCCGGCCAAGCGCTCGCGCTTCGGCCGACCGCTGCGGCGCACCGCGGCGGTCTGAACCGATGGCCCGCACCGATGCCAACCCGCCGATGCCCGACTTCGCGACCGACTACCTGCTCCAGGAAGTCGACCCGGCCTACCTGACGCAGTCAGTGAAGCCGAAGCAGTTCCTCCACATCGTCCAGGCCGTGTGCATCCTCTGCGAAGGCTGTGTCGACATCTGCCCGTGGAAGTGCATCCACATGGTCTCGGTGAGCGCCATCTCCGAGGCGATCGCCACGGAGCAGCCCGGTGAGGATCCGCGCGACCATGTCGCCTTCATCGTCGACGAGGACATCTGCACCCGCTGTGCCCTCTGCGTCGACCGCTGCCCGACCGGCGTGATCATCCTCGGCAAGATCAGCACCGACATCGCCGAGGGCGACCCACACGTTCGCACCAACCGGCACGGCTACTCGTACGGCGTCCGTTTCTAATCCGACTGGCGGCTCCGGCCGCACCCACCACATCCAGGAGCACGGTTCGTGGCCAACGGCAACGGCACCAACGGGAACGGGAGCGGCCCCCGCGCGAAGGTGGGCGCCGCCCTGGAGAAGACCGACGAGAAGATCCGCGGGTCACAGGCGTGGAACTCCATCTTCCGGCCGGGCTCGGTGTACCGCCGCGGCTACACCGACAGCCCCCGCAACCGGTCCTACGTCGTCATGAACAACGTGCTGTACCACCTGCACCCGGTCAAGGTGAAGCGGCACGCGGTCAAGGTGTCGTACACGCTCTGCCTCGGGGGCTTGAGCTTCTTCCTCTTCATCCTGCTCACCGTCACCGGCATCTTCTTGATGTTCTTCTACCGGCCGACCGCGGCGTCAGCGTGGAACGACGTGCAGACGTTGGAGACCGCGGTCGCGTTCGGGTCGCTCGTGCGCAACATGCACCGGTGGGCCGCACATCTCATGGTGCTCTCGGTGTTCCTCCACATGTGTCGCGTCTTCTACCACGGCGCCTACAAGGCGCCCCGCGAGTTCAACTGGGTGATCGGCGTGGTCCTGCTGCTGCTGACCCTCTTCCTCTCGTTCACCGGCTACCTCCTCCCCTGGGACCAGCTCGCGCTCTGGGCGGTCACAGTGGGGACCAACATGATGGGCTTCACCCCGGTTTTCGGGTCGAGCGTGAAATTCGCCTTGTTGGGGTCAAGAGAGATCGGCAACGACACGCTGTTGCGTTGGTACGTCCTGCACGTCCTGCTCCTACCCTTCGTGATCGTCATCTTCATGGCGGTGCACTTCTGGCGGGTCCGCAAGGACGGCGGGATCTCGGGTCCGCTGTAAACGAGCTTCGGAGAAGGAGTCGGCGATGGCCGAGGTCCCCGAACACCTACTGAAGCGCTCACAGGAGCGGCGTAAGGCGCTGGGTCTCCCCACCGATGACGACGGTGGCGAGACCGAGGCAGCCGCGGCCGCGCCTCCGGGTGGCGGTAGCGACGCGCCTCCTCCCCCGCCGACTGGTGGAGACGGAGGCGGTGCCGACGCCGGCAATGGTGACGGCGGCGACTCCGGGAACGGCGACGGCGACAGCAGGATCCCCGCGCACCTGCTCGAGCGGTCGCGCAAGCGCAAGGCCGCGCTCGCTGGCGGCGGCGATGCCGCGGCGGCCGGAGGTGGCGGCGGAACCGCGACTGCGGTGGCCGCTCCCCCCACGCCTGGTGCCACGGGTCCCGGAGGGCACACCCAACGCCTGCTGACGGTCGTCAAGTCGGGC
>JANOWV010000593.1:0-13214 GCA_031418075.1 Actinomycetes bacterium | reverse complement strand
CGCGACGACGCGTATGCCGACGCCCGCGCCGCCCTCGCGAGCCAGTGCGGCACCGCGGCCGCCCGCATCCACGCGCTCGACGTCGACGCATTGCCCGACCTCCCGGTGCTTGGTGCCCGCGAGCAGATCGAGCAGTACCGCACCGTGCTCGACTCCATCGGTGAGCCGCACCCCGCGTTCGAGCTCGCGCTGCGTTGGCTCGAGGAACACGCTCCTCCCGCGGTCGAGCCCCGCCTCGTCCACGGCGACTTCCGTAACGGCAATCTCGTCGTGGGACCCGAAGGGCTGCGCGCGGTGCTCGACTGGGAGCTGGCGCACCTGGGCGACCCCGTCGAGGACCTCGGCTGGTGCTGCGTGCGCTCGTGGCGTTTCGGGAACGTCGATCTCCCCGTCGGAGGGTTCGGTACGGTCGACGCGCTCCTCGATGCCTATGTCGCGGCCGGCGGCGCACCGGTCGATCCCGAGCACCTCCGCTACTGGGAGACGTTCGGAACGCTGAAGTGGGGTGTGATCTGCGGCGGCCAGGCGTTCACCCACCTGACTGGCATGGTGCGTTCGGTCGAGCTCGCGACGCTCGGCCGTCGGATCGCCGAGACCGAGTGGGACGTGCTGCGACTCGTGGCCGACCCCGCCGCGACCGACCTCCCGCCGGCTGACCTGCGTCCGGTCGAGCCGGGAACGAGCCTCCAGGACCGTCCGACTGCGGCCGAGCTCGTCGAAGCCGTGCGGGAGTTCCTCGAGCAGGACGTCATGCCCGCGACCGACGGCCGCACGTCGTTCCACGCCCGGGTTGCCGTGAACGCGCTCGGCATCGTCGAGCGCGAGCTCCTGCTCGGACCGGCGGCGGATGCACCGGTACGCGATCGGATCGCGGTACTCCTCGACCGGCCTGACGCCGAGGCCGGGGCGCTCGTCACCACCCTCGCCGAACGGATCCGCGACGGATCCCTCGACGACCGCCACGGCGAGGTGGTTGCCGTCGTGGTCGCGCTCGTGCGGGCCAAGCTGACCGTCGCCAACCCGCGCTACCTCGGCGAACCCGAACCCGGTACGGCAGAGGAGCGCGGCCCGACGAACGGCCAGTAGGTTCGCCGGATGCGCCTTGCCACCTGGAACGTGAACTCACTCAAGGCCCGCCTCCCGCGCGTGGAGGAGTGGCTCGACTACGCCGCGCCCGATGTGCTGTGTCTCCAGGAGACCAAGCTCGCCGACGCCGCGTTCCCGCAGCTCACGTTCGAGGCGCTCGGCTATGAGGCCGCACATCATGGACAGGGCCGATGGAACGGCGTGGCAATCCTGTCGAAGGTCGGGCTGTCCGACGTCACGTCGGGGTTCGGCGACCTCGACGACCCGTACGAGGGCGAAGCCCGGCTATTGGCGGCGACCTGCGGCGGCATCCGATTCACCACGGTGTACGTGCCGAACGGCCGCGAGGTCGACACCGAGTTCTACGACCGCAAGCTCGTCTGGCTCGAGCGCCTGCGCGAATGGCTCGACGCGACCGCGAAGCCGACCGACCCCGTGGTGGTGCTCGGCGACTTCAACGTGGCCCCCGAGGATCGCGACGTCTGGTCGACGAAGGCCTTCGAGGGCTCCACCCACGTCACGCCGCGCGAGCGCGCCGCGATCGCCGCGCTCGAGGACTGGGGGCTCGTCGATACGTTCCGCACCGTGTATGACCAGGACAAGCTGTTCAGCTACTGGGACTACCGCCGCGGCGACTTCCACCAGCACCGGGGCATGCGCATCGACCTCGTGCTCGCCACGAAGCCGGTCGTCGACCGGGTGTCGTGGGCGATCGTCGACCGCAACGCCCGCAAGGGGCAGGGCCCCTCCGACCACACGCCGGTCGTCATCGACCTCACCGACTGAAGTCCAGGCGGTCCTGACTGTCACACCCCCATGCTTGGATAGCCGTATGGGCACGACCGTCCTCGACCGAGCAACCGACCCCGCCGCCACTGCTCGCTCGACCGCGCGCGACGTGCGCGCCGCGGTCGTCGGCACCGCTGGTGCCGACCGCGCCGGCTGGTCGGGTGCTGCCCGGTCGGCCGACCTGCTCGACCTGCTCGACGCATCCGAGCGGCTCCAGGCCGAGATCCTGGCCCGGCTCGCCGGCTGGGACGCATCCGGCGCCTGGGCCGAGGACGGCGCACCGAGCGCGGTGGCGTGGTTGGCCCACCGGGCGTCGCTCACGAAGCACCGGGCGGCCTCGTTGGTCCGTTCGGCCCGGCTGCTCCACGCCCACGAACGCACGGCCAAGGCGCTCGACGTCGGCGACGTCACGGTCGAGCACGTCGACCTCCTGGCCCGCGCCGCCCGCCACCGCGAAGCGGTGTTCTCGGAGCACGAGCACACGCTCCTCGACGCCGCGCAGGCGTTGCCGCCAGAGTCCTTCCGCCACGCGGTCCGCCACTGGCGCGTCCTCGCCGACGACCGCCTCGCCACCGCCGACGCCGCCGCATGCCACGAGTCCCGTCGCCTCCACTGCTCCCCCACCTTCCGGGGCACCGTGCGCATCGACGGCGAGCTCGACGCCGACGCGGGCGCGACCTTCATGGCCGCGCTCGAGGCGCATCTCGAACCACCCGACGCCATCGACGGCCCCGTGCCGGCGCGGTCGCTCGCACAGCGGCGCGCCGACGCGCTCGTCGCACTCTGCGAGCAGGGCGGGAGGCGCCAGGTGCACGTCGACGTCGTCGTCGACCTCGACACCCTCGCGGCGGAGCCGGTGCGCACCCTCACGACACTGCGCAACGACCTCGACGGGCTCGGCCCGGTGGCCCGCTCGACCATGCGTCGGCTCACCTGCGACGCGTCGGTGGGGCGCGTGATCATGCGGGGCCGCTCGGAGATCCTCGACCTCGGTCGTCGCACCCGTCTGGTCGCCCCGACCCAGCGCCGGGCCCTCGTCGTGCGCGATGGTGGCTGCACTGCCGAGGGCTGCGACCGCCCGCCCGAATGGTGCGACGCCCACCACGTCGTCCACTGGATCGACGGCGGGTGCACCGAGGTGTCCGTGCTCACGCTGCTGTGCTCCCTGCACCACCACCTCGTCCATGACGGCTCGTGGGAGCTGGTCCCCGCCACGCTGCGCGGTGGATGGACCGCCCGTCCCGTCGTCCACCGGCGGGAGTGAGCCGCACCGGTCCCGTACCGTCAGTCGGGCCGGAGGCCGGCCTCGAGGTGCAGCTGCATCGGCACGCCGACGGCCTCCATCTCGAGGCGCACATGGAGAATGCCGTCGTCGAGCCGGAGCAGGCGCCGAACGCCGGTGATGTCCTTCGCTGTCGGTGTGCGGGCGACGAGTGTGCTCACCAGCTCGAGTCGCTCTCCCACCACACGGCCCTCGTACACCTCGACCACGCCGATCGGCTCGGCCACGACCGCTTCCACGAGCCCGTCGCCGACCGGACGCAGGTATCCCGTTTCGACGTGCAACGGCGCGCCGTCGGGCGTGCGGGTCCGTTGGGTGTAGGCAACGAACGGCTTTCCCGGGCACGCGAACGTCGTCTCCTCCACGTAGTCGAAGTCGTCGATCGTGGGGTACTCGCCGCGCCCTTCACCGCGCCAGGTGCCGAGCAGCCAGGAAAGCGCTTCAACCGGGGCCGGTAACGTTGCCATCGCACGATCCTCGCACGCACGTTCGTCGCCCGCACGATCGTCGCTCGCAGCGACGTTCTCGCGACGCCGAGGCCGCACGCACAGATCGGGAGGCCGGATGGGCACCGTCGAGACCAACCCGTACCTCATGGGCAACTTCGCACCCGTCCGGGACGAGCGCGACGACGCCGACCTCGACGTCACCGGTGCGATCCCTCCCGAGCTCACCGGGCTGCTACTCCGCAACGGACCGAACCCGATCCTTGATCCGAACCCCGCCGGGTACCACTGGTTCACAGGCGACGGGATGCTGCACGGGATCGAGCTGGCCAACGGCCGTGCCCGCTACCGCAACCGTTGGACCCGCACCGCGGCCGCGTGCGAAGCGCTCGGCGAGCCCACCCCGACCGACGAGCCCCCGTGGGTGAACGGGATCCCCGCCGTCGCCAACACGCACGTCGTCCCCCACGCGGGGAAGATCTACGCGCTCGTGGAGTCGAGCCTCCCCACCGAGGTCCGCCCCGACCTCTCCACGATGGGTGCGGTCGACTTCGACGGTCGGCTCACCTCAGCGTTCACCGCGCACCCGAAGATCGATCCCATCAGCGGTGAGATGCACTTCTTCGGGTACGACTTCATGGCGCCGCCCTTCCTCCGCTACCACGTGGTCGACGCGAAGGGCGCGCTCACCCGCACCGAGGAGATCGACCTTCCCGGGCCGGTGATGATGCACGACTTCGCGATCACCGCATCGAGCGTCGTGTGGCTCGACCTCCCGGTCGTCTTCGATGTGACGACCGTCGGGAGTCGCCCGTTCCCATTCGTGTGGCGTCCGGAGCACGGAGCCCGCGTCGGGGTCATGCCGCGTCTCGGTGGGAACGCCGAGGTGGTGTGGATCGAGATCGAGCCCTGCTACGTGTACCACTCACTCAATGCCTACGACGCGCCCGACGGCACCGTGGTGCTCGACGTCGTGCGCTATCCGGACATGTTCGCGGCCGAGATCTACGGACCGGGAGCGTCGACTGGCACCCGACTGGAACGCTGGACCATCGACCCCGTTGCTGGTCGAGTCGCTACTGAGGTCCTCGACGACACGTCGCAGGAGTTTCCACGCG
The DNA here is from genome assembly GCA_031418075.1 of Actinomycetes bacterium. Classification (GTDB taxonomy): domain Bacteria; phylum Actinomycetota; class Acidimicrobiia; order IMCC26256; family PALSA-555; genus DASUAO01. Next base: position 8,493 of record JANOWV010000593.1, on the reverse strand, counting down.
TCGACGATCGGCAGATCGGACGCGTGCACCGGTACGGGTACACCGCCGAGACCGCGATCGGCGAGCATTGGGAAGGGCACGGCGCGCTGCGCAAGCACGACCTCGTCACCGGCCGCGTCGCGCGCCACGACGTGGGAGCGGGCGGGTCGGCCGGCGAACCGATCTTCGTCCCGGGGTCGGCCGACGCGGGCGAGGACGAGGGCTGGGTGCTATCCGTCGTCTACGACTCGACGCGCGACGGGAGCGATCTGCGCATCATCGACGCCACCGACTTCACTGCGCCGCCGGTCGCCACGGTGCACCTCCCCCGTCGCGTCCCGTACGGGTTCCATGGGTCGTGGGTCGACGGCGCTTCGCTCGGCTGAGCAACCGCGTCGCGTCGACCTCGTCACACCTGCTTCTCATAGCGGCTGACCGTCCAGTCCCACTCCACCGTGTCGCCGCGGTGCTGGAAGCCATGCGACTCGTAGTACTCGCGCAGGCGCGCGTTCTCGCTCCAGCAGTCGAGCCGGAGCAAGGCACGTCCCGAGGCCCGCGTCTCCTGCTCGGCCCACGCCAGCAGCTCGGCGCCCACGCCCGCCACCCCACGCCGGACCGCGAGCCGGTGCACATACCCGGCCTCGGGAGGCCGTGGGCCCCACACGAGCTCGTCGTCCCACTGGAGCGTGATGGTGGCAACCAGCTCTCCTTCGCGAGTCGCCAGCCAGGTGTGCCCGGCCTCGAGCGCCGGCACGAACCACTCGTCCGCGAAGCTCGCCGGCCACTGACGCACACCCTGGGCGAGGAGCCACGCCGACACCTCCTCGAGCAACGATCGCACCGTCTCGATGTCGCCGGGTCCCGCCGGCACGAGGGCGAGCGCAGCGGCTGATCCGGTCACCTGGAGATCCTGCCTCGCCGGTGCGTCACGAGCACCGATGGCCGTGTCTGCGAAGGCCCCGAATCGAACAGATGTTCGGTTCACCGAGTCTCAGGAGCCCGCCCATGACCACTGCTCGTGACTGCGCCCGCACGAACATCCCGAAGCGCCTCCGTCGAGCCAGCGATGTCGTCGCGCTCGTGCATGCAGTCCTCGACGACCAGCTCCCGCCGCCCGGTGAGGTCGTGATCTGCCTCGACGCCGACCGCCGGCTCACCGGGCTGGCGGTCCGACCCGACGCCGGGGAGCACCCCGTCGACGCGACGCAGCTCGTCGACCTGGCCCGCGAGCTCGATGCCGTAGCCGTCGTGCTCGTCTCGTTCCTGTTCGACGAACGCGAGCTCGCGATCGAGGCCGACGTCGACGGCTTCCTCGTGCTGGCTCGCGCCTGCATCGATCAGCACGTCCTGCTCTTCGACCACGTGCTGGTTGCCGGACAGTGCTGGCGGTCGATGTGGGACTCGGCGCGGACGAGCGCTACCGGGGATCCCGCCGCATGAACCACGTCGTGAATGGAGCGTCGTCGAACAGTGGGTACCGCGCCTGGTCGGGAACCACGATCTCCTCGATGACGTCGAAGCCGTGGCGACGGTAGAAGACGACGTTCTCAGGCTTGTCGGTCTCGAGCCACGCCACTTCGCCGTCCGTGTCCATCCGGGCGCAGAGCGCTGTGAGGAGCTGTCCGCCGATCCCCGCGCCCTGGAGCCCCGGCTCCACCGAGACCGGGCCGACGTGCCAGTGCCGCTCGTCGAGGTCGTGCCCGCAGAAGAGCGACCAGACGAGCAGGTTGCGCGAGTCGTCTCCCGGAGGACCGATCTCGTCGGGGGGTGTCCGTAGGTCGTCCGTCGCGATCGCCCCGATGCACGTCCCCGGCGCGGCGGCTGCAGCGACACCGACCACGTGGTTGCCTAGGAACGCACCGAGCTGGGGCGGCGGCATCGTCGCCACGAACCCCACGAACACGTCGAGGCTGCCCCCGACGCGCGTGATCGGGTTCGGTCCGAGCGCCCAACGGAGCGTTGGGCCGTCGGCGAGCGCGCGTCCTGCCACACCCCCGGCGGCCGGGAGCTCCTCAGCCGTCAGGTCGCGGATCTCGATCGCCATCGTGGACTCGGATCAGCGGGCCTTGAGGGCCTCGATCAGCTTCGGCACGACCTTGTGCACGTCGCCGACGATCCCGAGGTCGGCCACCGAGAAGATCGGGGCCTCGCCGTCCTTGTTGATCGCGAGGATCGTGTCGGAGCCCTTCATGCCCACGAGGTGCTGGGTGGCACCGGAGATGCCGAGCGCGATGTAGAGCTTGGGCTTCACGGTCTTGCCGGTCTGGCCGACCTGCTTCGAGTACGGCACCCATCCGGCGTCGACGATCGCCCGGGAGGCACCCGACGCACCGTTGAGCAGCTTCGCCAGCGCATCGACGATCGGGCCGTACGCCTCGGCACTCCCGATGCCACGGCCCCCGGAGACGACGACCGGCGCCTCTTCGAGCTTGGGCCCCTCGCGCTCCTCCACGTGGCGTTCGAGCACCTTGGCCTCACTGGCGCGTCCCGCATCCCCGGCGTCGAGGGCAACGACCTCGGCCGCGCCACCGCCACTCGGCTCGGCCACGAACGACTTCGGACGGATCGCGGCAAGGAAGGGCTTCTCGGACTCGAACGTCGTGTCGACGAGGGTGTTGCCACCGAAGATCGCCGTGCCGACGACCATCGCGTCGCCCTCGACCTTCAGGTCGGTGCCGTTGGTGAGCACCGGGCGATCGAGCTTCACCGAGAGGCGAGAGATCGCGTCGCGCCCGTCGTAGGACTGGGCGAACAGCACCGCGTCGGGGCTGTCGGATGCCACCAGACCTGCGAGCGCCGCGGCGCCCACGACGCCGGGCAGCACGTCGCCGGGGTCGACGGCGTGGACCTTGGTCGCGCCATGCTCACCGAGCACACCCGCCAGCGCGTCGGCGTTGGTGCCCACGTACACGCACTCGACGGTGTCGGCGAGCTCGCGCGCCTTGGTGAGCAGCTCGAGGGTGCTCGTGGCCGGCTTGTCGCCCTCGGCCTCGGCGTACACGACGATCTTGGGGATGCCCATCTCGATCCTGTCTCTCAGGTTTCCGGTGGTCGATGCGCCGGACTGGTGAATGCCGACTCAGATGACTTTGAGCTGCTCGAGGAACGCGACGACGCGCTCGTGCGCGGTGCCGTCGTCCTCGATCTTCTCGCCCGCCTCACGGGCCGGCGCGGCGCGCACCTCACTGATCTTCTGACGCGCACCCGCCCATCCGACCTGGTCGTCGGTCAGGCCGAGGTCGGCGACCTTGACCTCGTCGACCGGCTTGTTCTTCGCCGCCATGATCCCCTTGAACGAGGGGTACCGGGGTTCGACGACACCTGCGGTCACGCTGACCACCGCGGGGAGCGACGCCTCGACCTCGTCGTAGCCGGCTTCGGTCTGCCGCTGGATCTTGGCCTTGCCGTCGGCGATCTCGACGTGCTTGGCGAACGTCAACGACGGCCAGCCGAGGAGCTCGGCGACCTGGGCCGGGATGGTGCCGCTGTAACCATCGGTCGACTCGGTCGCCGTGAGCACGAGGTCGACCTCGCCTGCACGCTCGATGGCCTTCGCGAGCACCTTCGCGGTCGACAGCGCATCGCTGCCCTTCAGCGCCTCGTCCGAGACGAGGATCGCCTGGGCCGCGCCCATGGCGAGCGCGGTCCGGAGACCGGACACCTCGCTGTTGGGTGCCATCGAGACGAGGGTCACCTCGCCGCCACCGGCGGCGTCGGCGAGCTGCAGGGCCATCTCGACGCCGTAGCTGTCGGACTCGTCGAGGATGAGCTTGCCCTCACGCTTCAGCGTGTGCGTCTCGGGATCGAGCTCGCCCGGGTTGGCGGGGTCAGGGATCTGCTTGACGCAGACGACGATGTTCATGGCGCTCCAGCCGTTCGACCTGGGTCAGGGTGCCAAGGAGTCTGTCTTCTCGAGGGCTCGAAAGTCGAAACCGGGCCAGCGGCTCCGTAGGCTCCCGGCATGGCGCGCATCGTCATCTTCACCCGGCTGACGGCTCGACCCGGCGAACGCGACCGTCTCGTGGCCGAGCTCGAGCGCTTCGGGGCGGCAGTGCGCGACGAGCCCGGGAACGAGGCGTTCGTGGTGCATGCGGCCCGGGACCTCCCCGACGTGGTCCTGGGCTACGAGGTGTTCGTCGACGACGACGCCCTGGCCGAGCACCGCGCCTCCGATGCGACGGCCGACATGACGGCACGGCTGCCCGACCTGCTCGCCGGGCCACCAGAGATCACCTACGCCGGCTAGGCACCCCAACCTTGCCGTCGGGGATCTCGCCGAGGATCCGGTCGAGGGCGGCGACACCACGACTGATCGCCGACGCGTAGCCCTCGTCTTCGATCTTCGGGCCGACCATCTCCAGCTCGAACGGACCGCGGTACCCCGCGTCCACGATTCCCCCGAGGATCCGCGCCAGCGGGATGTCGCCGTCGCCGGGAACGACGCGATCGGGTGTGCAGAGACTGCCGATCACGAAGTCGCTCACCTGCACGTGCTCGACCAGGTCCGCCGCGACGCGCACGGTGTCGAGGAGTCCGCGCTCGGCGAAGCAGCTGTTGACCTCGATGCACAGGCCGACGCCGAGTCGGTCAGCCAGATCTACGCCGTCGCGCAGCGTGGTCACGAAGCTCAGGTCGAGGCGCAACGGTCCGGTGGGCTCGATCGTGAGTGCAACCTCGTCGCTGACGGCCGCGACGCGCACCGGCGTGAGCATCTCGGCGAGCGCGTCGGCCGCTTCGTCCCAGTCGAGGTGGCCCGCCGGACCGGTGGTGAGGACGAGGCAGCACCCCCCCGACGCACTGAGCGCGGCGGCGACATCGACGGCCGCGAGAAGTCGTTCCTGATGCTCGGACCACGTCGATGGATCCTCGAGGTCGCACCAACCGAGCTCGACCACGTTCGACACGGTGAGGCCTTCGTCGGCGACGCGCCGGACGGCGGCGTCCACACCGACCTCGACGAGCTTGCGGTACGAGAGGCCGACATGGGCGATCCCGGTGTCGGCCCAGAACCGGAGGTCTTCGTCGAACGTCCACCGCCAGCTCGAGACGGCGCTCACCGAGACTCGCGACGCAGTGTCCATGGCCCAAGTGTCGCCGATCCGGCGCAGGTACGCTCCCGCGATGCTGTTCTTGGTGACGGGTCGGATCGAGGGCACGGCTGCGCCGACCACCGAGTTCCTCGAGGCATCGCACGCGACGCTCGAGACGCTCGGGGAGATGGAACGCGCCGGCACCGTGAAGGGCGGCGGGGTGTTCATCGGCCCGCTCGGCGTGTGCTTCATCGCCGACACCTCGTCGAACGAGTCCCTCCACCTGCTCCTGACGACGCTGCCGTCGTTCCGCTTCGCCACCTGGGAGGCGGTCCCGCTCATCCCGTTCCACCGCGACATCGAGATGAGCCTCGACGCCGCGATCGAGGCGTCGAAGGGCAACGAGGGCTAGTCCAGATCCCGCTCCGGCCAGGTCCCGCTCAGTCCAGGTCCCCGCTCAGTCCAGGTCCCGCTCAGCCCAGGTCGAGGTCCGCCGCCGAGATGTCCGGCACTGGCATCCGGGCGGTGACCCCGCCGTCGACGGGGATCACCGCACCTGTCACGAACGCGGCTTCGTCGGATGCGAGGAACAGCGCAGCGTTCGCGATGTCGATCGGCAGCCCCAGTCGGGTGAGGTGCATCGCCTTGGTCGCCCCGCCGATCACGGGATCGTCCATCATCTTGAACGCGCCCTCACTCGTGAGCACCATGCCCGAGACGATGCAGTTGGAGCGCACGTTGTCGGGCGCGTACTCCACGGCGATCGATCGCGTCAGCGTGTTGAGTGCGCCCTTCGCCGCCGTGTACGTGTCGAGCCCCGGCGTACCGAGCATCGACGCCGCCGACGAGATGTTCACGATCGCGCCACCACCCGCCTTCGCCATCTCGGGGATGCCGTACTTGCAGCACCACATGACAGCCTTGAGCGCGACCAGCATGATCGAGTCCCAGGCGTCGTTCTCGAGCTCAGTCACGCGTCGATCGAGACGACCCGGACCCATCAGCTCGGTCGGCGCCGCGTTGTTCACGAGCGTCGTGAGCTTCCCGAAGTGCTCGACGGCGGCGCCCACCATCGCGATGACGTCGGCCTCGTTCGAGAGGTCCGTGCGGATGAAGACCGCCTCACCGCCCGCCGCGCGGATCTCGGCCTCCACCTCGGTACCGTCATCGACGCTGCGGCCGGTCACGATGACCTTGGCCCCCTCTTCGGCGAAGCGCACGGCCGTGGCTCGCCCGATCCCCCGCGTGGAGCCGGTGATGATCGCCACCTTGTCGTCGAGTCGACCGGGACGGGACCGTGTCGTATCGGCGCTCATGCTCGGATCTCCGTGGTTCGGGTCGGGCCATCGGGCTCGACGAGGATCTTGACGTGGTCTTCGACCCGACGGAGCTGCGCGAAGGCGTCGGCGACGCCGTCGAGGCCGACGCGACCGGTGATGAGGGGGCTGACATCCACCTCTCCCTCGGCGATCGCGCGCAACGTCGCGGTGAACTCGTCGGGGCCGTACGCATAGACGAAGTGGAAGTCGAGCTCCTTCACGACGGCGAGGAGCGGACGGAACGTGTCGGGCTGCATGCACACGCCCGCAACGACGATGCGGCTGCGAGTCGGCGCATCGAACACGGCCTGATCGAGCATCCCCGGGACTCCGACGGCCTCGAACAGTGCGAGTGGGCGCAGTCCGTCGAGGCGCCTCCACGCGTCGACCGCCGGCTCCTCCCGGGGATCGACCACCTCGTGCGCACCCATCTGCGTCGCCAGCGCGCGCCGGACCGGGGACAGGTCGGCGGCGACGATCGGCTCGACACCCCGAGCGACCAGCCACGCGATGATCGCCAGCCCGATCGGCCCGCAGCCGATGACCACGGCCGCGTCGCCGACGCTGAGCGCGGCCCGCTCGACGGTGTGGAACCCCACCGCCATCGGCTCCGTGAGCGCGGCCCGACGGTGGTCGAGCCCGTTCGGGACCGGGACGCACAGCGCCTCGGTCAGCAGCATCCGTTCGGCGAACCCGCCCGGTGCGCCGTTCGTGAACCCCAGGGGCAGCATGGTGTCGCCGCGGAGGAGGTAGGGCACCGAGACGACGAGGTCTCCCGCGCCGACGAGGTCTCCTGCGCCGGGTCCCGCTTCGAGCACCTCGGCCGACCATTCGTGGCCGAGGACGTAGTCGTGTCCGGGGTCGAAGCCGGTCTCCATGCCGAGCGCGGCGCCCACTTCGACGAGGTGCTCCGAGTGCTCCAGCGTGTGGAGGTCCGACCCGCAGATCCCGCACGCGCGCACCGCGACGAGGACCTCTCCCTCTCCCGGGATCGGGTCGGCGACGTCGTCGACGACCAGTCGCCGGTCCCTTGCGACCACGGCTCGCACGGCGGCGAGCCTAGGCCGCATACCCCGATGGCAGGCCCCCACGGGAAGCCCGGCGTCGGGACCTTCGTCACAACCTGCGTCGCGGGAACGGCCGATGCCGAGAGTGGTCCGTACACTGACCCCATGGCCCAGGTCACCGACTACCTGAAGCTGCCGCACTGGTCGTCCGAGATCCCGCTCGACACGCCGCACCCGCGTCTCGAGGTCCTCGCCGAGCGTGGCTACGTGGTGCTGACCGACCTCACTCCGGCGGTCGCCGAGCACGAGTACCTCGATCTCGAGTTCATGCATTGGAAGAGCGGTGGCGACACGAACTTCGCCCCCGTCGCTACCGCCGACGGCGAGCTCGACTGCCAGGGGTTCTGGAAGCCCGGCGAGGAACGCCCCGACAAGGGTGGTCGCTGGACCGTGAACGCCGAGCGCTGCCCCACGCTCGTGGAGCAGGTCACCACCGTTGGCGCCGACTTCGGACGGGTACGCGTCATCGGTCTGGAGCCGCAGTCCTACGAGGAATCGCTGCGCAACGTCCACCGCGACGACAACAACCGTTTCAACCCCGACGGCGACGGCTGGGTCGTGCGCTCGTGGATCGAGCTCACCGACAACCCCGACAGCTACATGGTCCTCATGGAACACGGACCCGACGGGCTCCCCGACCAACGCACCGAGGCGCACGTCCCCCTCCACCGTGGCTCGCGGTTCGTCGTCGACACGCAGCGTCTGTGGCACGTGGTGTGCCACCCTGGCACCGACACGCGGTACGCGCTCATCTCGAGCTTCGAGAGCGGACCCGCCCTCGACGCCTGGATCCACTCGCAGCTCCCCACGCCCCCCACCGACACGGGCCCCGACGCCTGATGCGCTTCGGCGTCTTCCTCGCACCGTTCCACGCCGTCGGCCAGAACCCGACGCTCGCGCTCGAACGCGACCTCGACCTCCTCGTCCATCTCGATCGCCTCGGCTTCGACGAGGCGTGGATCGGCGAGCACCACTCGGGGGGTGTCGAGACCATCGCCTCGCCCGAGGTGTTCATCGCAACGGCAGCCGAGCGCACCCGCCACCTCAAGCTCGGCAGCGGGGTGAACTCGCTGCCCTACCACCACCCACTGCTCCTCG
>JANOWV010000592.1:0-1610 GCA_031418075.1 Actinomycetes bacterium | reverse complement strand
CGGGGGGCGACAACTCATTCCCCCGGATCGGCGCGTTCTTGCTCCTTCTCTCGGCCTTTCTCATCTTGCTCTCGTGCGCACCCGCCCGGGTCGCGTACGCGGTCGGGCCGAGGGTCGGCCAGACGCTCGCGCATGGGCGGCTCGCGCTCGGTGGAGCCGGCGTTGCGATGGCGGTCGGCATCCTCGTTGCGTTCGGGCTGGGAGGGGGAGCGTGAAGCGGCGACTCCGCAATGCAACGGCGGTGGCGGTGGGCGTCGTGCTCCTAATCGTTGTTCCACATGCGAATGCTGCGCCTGGCGTCTCGATTGACACAACGCCGGCCAACCTGTCGACGGCGACGACGGCGACGTTCGGGTTCAGCTCCCAAGCGGCAGTGACCTTCGAGTGCGATCTCGACGGCGCGGGGTTCTCGCTCTGCAACACGGGGCAGAGCTACCCGGGGCCGCTCGGGGATGGGTCTCATACCTTCACCGTGAAGGCCACGGATGCAACCCCCGAGACGAGCACGGAGTCGTTCACGTGGACGGTCGACACGATGCCGCCGCCGGTACCGACGATCTCGAGCGGCCCCACCGGCCCCACAAACGACGCCACGCCAGGCTTCGCGTTCAGTTCCATCGGCGCCACGACCTTGAACTGCGCGGTGGACGACCCGACACCCAACACTGCCTGCAACGTCGGCACCTTCACCGCCCCGACACTCACCGACGGCGGCCACACCTTCTACGTCATCGCCGCAGACGCTCTCGGCAACACGAGCGCCGCAGCGACTCGCGCCTTCACCGTCGACACCGCGCCGCCTTCCACGACTATCTCCCCGGCAGTGCCGACGGCAATCGCGACCACTTCCCTCACGATCAGCTTCGGCTCGACCGACGGGACGGCGACGTTCGCCTGCAACCTCGACTCCGGGGGCTTCAATCCCTGCACCTCCCCGGCCAGTCTCGTCTCCCTGGCCGACGGGCCGCACACGTTCTCGATCAAGGCGACCGACGCAGCCGGAAACGTCGACCCGTCACCGGCAACGGCTACGTGGGTCGTCGATGCGACCCCGCCGGTTCTCACCGGGCCTGGCAACCTCAGTGTCGAGGCGGACGGTCCCTCGGGAACGAGGGTCGCGTTCAACGTCTCCGGCTCGGACGGCGGGGTCGCACTCCTCCCGGATGCCATCACGTGCACCACTGGATCGAGGAGCAACTTCCCGCTTGGCACGACGGGAGTGACGTGCACCGCTTCCGATGACCTCGGCAACGTCGGCACGGTGTTCTTCTCCGTTACCGTCGGCGACACGACGGCCCCGTCGATCAACGCGCCCAACGCATCGTTCACCGCGACCGATGCCTCTGGAGTTGCGCGCACCGATCCCGCCGTCGCCTCCTATCTCGCTGGTATCTCCGCATCGGACCTCGTCTCGAGCACGACTCTCACGACGACGACGCCCGACAGGCTGCCGATCGGTGTCACGACGATCGTCGTCACGGCCCGCGACGCGGCAGGTAACCAGTCGCAGAAGAACGTGACTCTCACTGTCCTCGAGCCAGGCAAGACGGCTCCGCCACCGGACTTCACGGCGCCCGGTCCGGTGCGCAACACCAAGGCCACCGCCGGCG
>JANOWV010000591.1:0-8457 GCA_031418075.1 Actinomycetes bacterium | reverse complement strand
CTCCGGGCTCCTCAACGCCGTCCTCATCCCCGGGGTCGTCCCCATCCGGGCGCAGCTCATGGCCCGATGGGATCCCGACGAAGCCAGCGCGACGATCGAACGCGAGCGGATCTCGTTCATGATCGGCCCGCCGACGTTCTTCATCACGCTGATGTCGGCACCGACCTTCACGACCGAACGCATGCGGTCGCTGCGGCTCGTGTCGAGCGGCGGCGCCGGGGTGACGCCGGCGTTCGTCGTCGAGGCGACGGAACGACTCGGCGCGCTGGTGAAGCGGACCTATGGGTCCACCGAGGCACCGACGATCACGACGAGCACGCCCGATGATCCGCCCGAGCGTGCCCGCCAGACCGACGGACGCGCGACGGGCGCGGCCCGCCTCCGGATCGCCGACCCGGTCACCGGTGCCGCACAGCCTGCCGGCGCGACGGGAGAGCTCTGGTTGCGAGGTCCCGAGCTGTTCGTCGGCTACTCCGACGCGGCGCAGACCCGAGCCGCGATCCATCGGGGCTGGTTCCGCACCGGCGATCTGGCCACAGTCGACGATGACGGCTGGCTCACGATCGTGGGTCGGATCAAGGACGTCATCATCCGTGCCGGAGAGAACATCCCCGCGGCCGAGGTGGAAGGGATCCTCGAAGCCCACCCGGCGGTCCGCCAAGCCGTCGTGGTCGGACGACCCGACGACCGCCTCGGTGAGCAGGTGTGCGCGTTCGTCGTGACCTCGGCACCGTTCGATCTTGCCGAGTGCGGTCGCTGGTTCCAGGAGCGGGGCATCGCCCGGTACAAGACTCCCGAAGCGATCGTGGTCGTCGACGAGCTCCCGCTGCTCGCCGCGGGCAAGCCGGATCGGGCGGCGCTCCAGGAGCGCGCCGCGCGCGAGCGCTGACCGGCGTCAGCCCCCGGGCAGGAACACCGACAAGGTCTGCTCCGTGACGACCGGATCACCCGTCGTCACGTCGGTCCACCGGGTCTCGAGCACCATCAACCGCATCTCGCCCCGGTGGCCCTGCTTGATGTACTCCGCCGAGACGCGCATCCGACCTTCCAGCACGTCCCCGAGCACCGGCGTCCGGTGGTACTCGAAGCGCTGCTCGCCGTGCAGGTAGAGCCCGGTTGCGGAGGTCCCGTCAGCCGACAACCCCGAGTCGGGCGGCACCATGTGCCCGGTCCCGTCACCAGGCTGCCCGTCACCGGGTTGGAGGTCGGGGAGCGCGCCGCCGTGGCCCATGACGAAGGTGAAGGTGGGTGGCGGCACGATCCCCGGGAGTCCTGCCGCGGTCGCGGCTGCTTCCGAGGTGTAGAGCGGATTCCGATCCTGCACGGCGCGTGCGAACAGGTTCACGGGCACCGCGTCGATGCGGACCCGGACGGGCGACCCCCACGGCCCGAAAGACAGGTCGGCCGGGATGGAGGACGCACTCACAGCACGCCCTCTCCGGCCTCCACCCGAGTGCGCAGGAGGCTCGCCAGACGATCGCGATGGAACGACGCGTCGCCGAAGGAGAGCTGATCGAGCTGCGCGCGCTTCATGAAGAGGTGGAGGTCGTGCTCCCAGGTGAACCCGATGCCACCGTGCACCTGCAGTGCCGACGCCATGACCCGCTTGGATGCGTCGGCGCACCACACCTTCGCCGTCGACGCCGCGACGGACGCTTCCCGATCGCCCGCCCCGAGGCACCACGCCGCCCAGTAGGTGCTCGACCGCATTCCTTCGACGTCGACGAGCATGTCGGCGCACCGGTGCTTCACGGCCTGGAAGCTGCCGACCGGACGCCCGAACTGGACCCGGTCCTTCGCGTACTCGACTGCGAGCCCGAGGACGCGGTCGGCGCCACCGAGCATCTCCGCGCAGGCGAACACGGCGCCCAGGTCGACCAGACGCTCGACGGCCTCCACACCACCGAGGCGTACGGCCGGCGTGCCATCGAGGTGCAGCCAGGCGAGCTCGCGGGTTCGGTCCATCGCCGACTCTCGGTCGGGTCGGCCCGTCGCGTCGAGGTCGACCGCGAACGACGCGGGACCGTCATCAGTGACCGCAACGACCACCGCGACGCTCGCCGTTGGCGCGTACGGCACCGGATCGGGCCGACCGTGGAGCGTCCACGAGTCCGATCCTCCGGCGGACTCCGCTCTCACCGCCGAAGGATCGCGGCTCCACGCCGCACATCCCGACGGCGGCCCGCCCTCGGACTCGGCCAACAGCCGGTTCGCGAGCTCGGTCGCGCCACCGGCATCGAGCGCATCGAGCGCGAGGACGGTCGAGGCGAACGGGGCCGGCGCACCGACGCGACCGATCTCCTCGAGCAGCACCGCGACCTCGACCGGGCCCATCCCCAGCCCGTCGGCTGACTCGGCCCGCATCACGGCCGGCCATCCCTGCGCCGCCATCGCCGACCACAGGCCGACGTCGACTCCGCCGCCCGCTTCGACGACCACGCGCACCTGCGGCGGCGACGCCAACCCCTCCAACAGGTCGCGCGCACCCTCCCGCAGCGCCTCCTGGTCCTCGTTCAGATCAAAATCCATCTTCCTTGTGCTGCTCCCGCTCCGCTACTTCCGCATCGCTGCGCTCGCTCCATCCGCTCCGCTCGCAGCACGACTCCGACGAACCCTGTGCGACACCAAGACGTTGGGGCGGACAGTACCGGACGGCTCGGAGACTGCCGGAAGGTGCCCGCTACGATGCGAGTGAGGCCAGCCAAGGAGTCCGAACTTGAGTGACGACGCTGCGATCCTGCGCTACGGCGAGAAAGACGTCGAGCTGCCGGTCGTGCACGGGTCGGAGGGCGAGCTCGGCATCGACATCGCGAAGCTCCGAGCCAACACCGGCATGGTCACGCTCGACAACGGATTCCTGAACTCCGGGTCGTGCGAGTCGGCCATCACCTACATCGACGGTGACGCCGGGATCCTGCGCTACCGCGGGATCCCGATCGAGGAGCTGGTCTCCGGGCACGAGCCCTCCTTCCTCGAGACGTCGTACCTCCTCATCTACGGCCGCCTCCCCGTCGGGAGCGAGCTCGACGAGTTCCGCTACTCGATCCGCAGCCACACGCTGGTGCACGAGGACGTGAAGCGGTTCTTCGACGGTTTCCCGAAGGATGCACACCCGATGGCGACGTTGTCGTCGGCCATCACCGCGCTGTCGACCTTCTATCAGGACAGCCTCGACCCGAACGATCCCGCCGAGGCCGAGCTCTCGATCATCCGCCTGATGGCAAAGCTTCCGACCATCGCGGCCTATGCCTACAAGAAGTCCGTCGGCCAGCCGTTCGTCTACCCCAACAACAAGCTCGACCTCATCGAGAACTTCCTCACGATGATGTTCGCGCTCCCCTCCGAGCCGTACCACGTCAGCCCGACGGTCGTGAAGGCGCTCAAGGTCCTGCTCATCCTGCACGCCGATCACGAGCAGAACTGCTCGACCTCCACCGTCCGGCTCGTCGGCTCCAGCGAGGTCAACATCTACGCCGCGATCGCGGCCGGGATCAACGCGCTCTGGGGTCCGCTGCACGGCGGCGCGAATCAGGCCGTCATCGAGATGCTCGAGTCCATCCGCGACGGCGGCGGCGACCTCGACTCGTTCGTGGCGCGCGCCAAGGACCCCGACGATTCGTTCCGGCTCTCGGGGTTCGGTCACCGCGTCTACAAGAACTACGACCCGCGCGCCCGGATCCTCAAGGGCATCGCCGACGAGCTGATCGACGAGATGGGCCAGCGCGACGAGCTGCTCGACCTCGCCAAGCAGCTCGAAGACGTCGCGCTCGCCGACGAGTACTTCATCGAGCGCAAGCTCTACCCCAACGTCGACTTCTACTCGGGTCTCATCTACCGGGCGATGGGCTTCCCCACCAACATGTTCACGGTGCTCTTCGCGATGGGTCGGTTGCCCGGGTGGCTTGCCCACTGGAAAGAGATGATCGAGAGCCCGGCCACGAAGATCGGTCGCCCCCGCCAGATCTACGTCGGGCCGACCGCCGGCACCTACGTACCGGTCGACCAACGCGGCGACTGAGCGTCGGGGCTGCGTGAACCTCACCCCGACCGAGGACGAGTCCGCGCTCCGATCAGAGGTGCGTGCCTGGCTGCGCGAGCACCTGCCATGGGAGTACGGCAAGGGGCTCCCGCCACGCTTCGACGATCTCGCCGAAGAGGTCAGATTCGGGCGGCAATGGCAGGCGAAGCTCGCAAGCGGGCGTTGGGTCGCGGTCCCCTGGCCCGAGGAGCACGGCGGCCGCGGTGCCGGAGCCGTCGAGCACTTCATCGTCACCGAAGAGCTGGCGCGGGCGCGCGCACCCGAGCTCGTCGGCCGGATCGGCATCAACCTGGTAGGGCCGACACTCCTCGCCCATGGCACGCCCGAGCAGAAGGCACGTTGGCTCGCCAAGATCCCACCGGCCGAAGAGCTGTGGTGCCAGCTGTTCAGTGAGCCCGGCGCCGGCAGCGATCTCGCTGCCGTGAGCACGAAGGCCGTTCGTCGCGGTGACGACTGGGTCCTCGACGGTCAAAAGGTCTGGACGTCGTACGCGCAGTTCGCCGACTGGGGGCTGTGCCTCGCTCGCACGAATCCCGACGTCGCCAAGCAGGCGGGGATCACCGCGTTCGCGGTCGACATGCGCGCCCCTGGCGTGGAGGTTCGCCCCCTCCGCCAGATCACCGACGAGACCGAGTTCAACGAGGTGTTCTTCGACGGTGCGGTGATCCCCGACGAGCAGCGGATCGGGCCGGTCGACCAGGGATGGCGCGTCGCCAATTCGACGCTCACCCACGAGCGCGGCATCAACCCGCGCCAGCTCGTGATCCACATCCAGCTGCTCGAGGAGCTGTTGCGCCTCGCACTCGAGCAGGGGACGTTCGACGACGACCGGCTCCGCCCGCGCCTCGCGCAGGCCGCCGTCGAGGTTCGCCTGTTCCAGCTGCACAACTGGCGCACCCTGTCGCGCGTCGCCAAGGGCGAACCGCCCGGGCCAGAGGGCAGCGCCCTCAAGCTGTACTGGAGCGAGATGAGCAAGCGACTCCACGACACGGTGATGGCCGTGCTCGGGCCGAGCGCACCCCTGTGGTTCGGAGCAGCCGACAACCCCGGCGACGGGACCTGGCAGCGGTCCTGGCTCTACTACCAGGCGTCGTCGATCTGGGCCGGCACGAACGAGATCCAGCGCAACATCCTCTCCGAGCGCGTCCTCGGCCTCCCTCGCGAGCCCAAGCGCGTATCCTGACGGCGATGTCAGGACGGTCGAAGTTCTCGGCGATCCGCTACGAGACCGACGGCGCGGTCGCGACGATCACGCTGAACCGCCCCGACGCGGCGAACGCGCAGAGTACCGAGCTGCTCGACGAGCTCGACCACGCCCTCGACCTCGCGGATGCCGCCGACGAGATCCGAGTCGTCATCCTCGCCGGAGAGGGCAAGCACTTCTCCGCCGGACACGACCTCAAGGAGATCCTGGAGGGGACGAGCGAGTGGGCGCGGATGCGCGACACCCCCGAGGGGAAGCTCCGCCATGAGCAGGTCATGTACTGGGACAAGTGCGTGCGGCTACGCGACTTCCGCAAGCCCACCATCGCCGCCGTCCAGGGCGCCTGCGCCGCGGCCGGGCTCATGCTCGCGTCGATGTGCGACCTCATCGTCGCCGCCGACGACGCGAAGTTCTCGAACCCCGTCGCCCGCATGACTGGTGTAGGCGTCGAGCTGCTCGTCGAACCGTGGGAGCTCGGGCCGCGCAAGGCCAAGGAGTTCCTGCTCTGCGCGTCGACGCTCGACGCCGTCGAAGCCGAGCGGCTCGGACTCGTCAACGCCGTCGTGCCCCGCGCGGAGCTCGCGGCCGCGGCGCGGGAGATGGCCGACAAGGTCGCGCTCGTCCCGCCGATCACGGCCCAGGCGATCAAGGACACGATCAACCGCACGATCGACCTCCAGGGCCAGCGCGAGGCCTGGCGGTACCACTTCATGGTGCATCAGCTCGTGAGCAACAGCGCCACCGCACTCGCCGCCACTGACGCTCGCAAGGAGGGCGGTGCCGGCTCGTCCGTGATGGACGCGGTCAAGCGCGAGCAGGCCGGCGAGTGAGCGGTCCGCTCACCGGTCTGCGGGTCCTCGATCTCGGCACACGCATCGCGGCACCGTTCTGTGCCGGCCTCCTCGGCGAGCAGGGTGCCGAGGTCATCAAGATCGAACAGCCTGGCACCGGCGACTTCATGCGGGAGATCGGGCCGTTCGCGCCCGACCCCGCAGATCCTGACGGCGACGGGTACTCCCTCTTCTGGGCCGTCGAGGGCCGCGGCCGTCGCAGCGTCACGCTCGATCTGCGCGCGCCCGACGGCCAGGACATCCTCCGTCGGCTCGCGGCGACGGCCGACGTCCTGGTGGAGAACTTCCGTCCTGGCACCCTCGAGCGCTGGAACATCGCGCCGAACAACCTCCCCGACCGTCTCGTCACAGTGCGGATCTCGAGCTTCGGACAGAGCGGCCCGAACTCACCCCGTCCGGGGCTCGATCGCGTCGGCATCGGCTTCGGTGGTCTCCTGCACCTCACCGGCTACCCCGACCGGCCGCCCGTGCGGGTCGGGGTGACGATCTCGGACTACCTCACCGGCGTCTTCGCCGCCCAGGCTGCGACTGCGGCCCTGTACGCACGGGACGTCCGCGGTGGCGCGGGAGCGGTGATCGATGCTGCGCTCTACGGCGCCGCGCTCCGAATCCTGGAGTGGACCCTCCCCGCCTACGACGCGCTCGGCGTGGTCCGGAGTCGTGAGGGCAACCGCCTCGCCAACTCCGCGCCGCTCGACAACTACCCCACCGCTGACGGCAAGTACGTGTGCATCGTTGCCGGCTCGGACGCGAACTTCGCGCGTCTCTGCAAAGCCATGGACCGGACCGACCTCCTCGACGTCCCCGACTACGCCCGCCTCGCGGAGCGCGCCGCGCACGGCGACGCCATCAACGCGCTCGTCGCCGAGTGGACAGCATCGCTCCCCGCGACCGAGATCGAGACACGGTGCATCGCGGCCGATGTCCCGGTCGCCACGGCCTTCACCGCGGCCGACATCTTCGCGGACCCCCACGTCGCGGCCCGCGGCGACCTGGTGAGCGTCGACGATCCGGTCGTTGGTCCCCTCCGCCAGCAAGCACCGTTCCCCCGCACGGTCGGCGCCGACGCGGTCGTGCCGTCGGGGGCGCCCCGACTCGGAGCCGACACCCGCGAGGTGCTCGCCGATTTGCTCGGTTTCGCCGACGCCGACCTCGATGACTTGGCCGAGCGGGGGGTCACGTGAGTCCCACGACGCGGCCCGTCCACGACGGCCTCTTCGGCGTCGATGCCGCTGGTGCGCCGTTCCTCGTCGGGGGGACCTGTGGGGAGTGCGCTCGGGTCCAGTTCCCCATGGCGTCGACGTGTCCGGAATGCGGCGCGGCCAACATCGCCGAGACGCGTCTCCCCGACCATGGCACCTTGTGGGGTTGGACTGCAGTCACAGCCCCGCCCCCCGGCTACCTCGGCACCGTGCCGTTCGGCTTCGGCGTCGTAGAGCTCGACGGCGGACTGCGCGTCATCACCAGGCTCGAGGAGCCGGATCCAGCGCGCCTCTCGTTCGGGATGCCGATGCGGCTGGTGATCGTCGAGCTCGGTCCCGACCCGGATCGCGAGGACGACGACGAGGATGACCCCGACGCGGAGGACGACGACGTGGTGACCACATATTCGTTCACTCCCGATCCGTCCGGGGCCGCCGAGGCCGGGGAAACCGGCGTGTCGGAATGACCGGCTCGAGCACCGACGTCGCCATCACCGGCACCGGCATGCACCCCTTCGGCCGTTTCGACGGCACCACGGTCACCGAGATGGGGGTCACCGCGGTGCGCGCCGCCCTCGATGAAGCGGGCAACCCGCCATTCCAGGCCGCGTTCTGCGCGACCGTGTACTCCGGAGTGGCCGCCGGCCACAAGGTCCTCGGCGCGCTCGGACTCACGGGCGTCCCGATCGTCGACGTCGAGGCGGGCTGTGCGAGCGGCGGCGCCGCACTGATGCTCGCAGCGAGCGCGATCCGCGCGGGCCAGTACGACACCGTGCTCGTGTTCGGGATCGAGAAGATGCCCCGCGGGATCATCCGTTCCTCATTCTTCGAACCGTGGCGCGAGCAGTCTGGGCTCGCCGCGACGCCCGCCTACTTCGCGCTGCGCGCCCAACGGCTGATGCGCGAATCCGGCGTGACGAAGCAACACCTTGCCGAAGTCGTGGTGAAGAACCGCGCCAACGGTGTCGACAACCCGATCGCCATGTACCGCAAACCCACCACGGTGGATGACGTGCTCGGGTCACGCCTGGTCTGCGAGCCCCTGCACCTCTTCATGCTCTGCTCGCCCAACGAAGGAGCCGCGGCAGTGGTGCTGAGCCGCGGCGTCACCGCACCTGCGACGGCCCCGCGCCTGCGGGCGGCCGTACTCCGCTCCCACCT
>JANOWV010000590.1:0-1785 GCA_031418075.1 Actinomycetes bacterium | reverse complement strand
CGCGGCCGTCGACTCCTCGGGTAACGTCTACATCGCCGACACCACCAACAACCGCGGCCGCAAGATCGATGCGTCGACCGGCGTGATCACGACGATCGCCGGTGGCGGCGCCTCGACGGGCTGTGCCTTCGCAGGCGCGGCCAATTCGGCGACGCTGAACGGCCCCCGCGGAGTCGCCGTCGACGCATCGACGGGTGACGTGTACATCTCCGACACGGGCAACAACTGCATCCGGAAGGTGAGCGGCGGGAACATCAGCCTCTTCGCGGGCACCGGCGCCACGACCGCGTGCACGTACTCGGGTTCCCCGACCGGGGTCTCGATGAGCGCCCCGCGGGGTCTCACCACCGACAGTTCGGGGAACCTCTACATCACCGATACGACACGACGTTGCGTCCGCAAGGTGGCGAGCGGCACGATGAGTCAGGTTGCGGGCGCAGGGACGGGTACCGCGAGTGCCTGCACCTTCGCCGGTGCTGCCACGGCAGTGATCCTGAGCACCACGGCCGACGATGTCGTCGTCGACTCGTCGGGCAACGTCTACATCGCCGACAGTGGCTCCGCGTGCATCCGCAAGGTCGTCGGGTCCAACATCAGTCAGTTCGCCGGTGGGGGCTCGAACACCGCCTGTACGTTTGCCGGTGCCGCCACGGCGGTATCGCTCAGTGCACCCGGGGGGGTCGCCATCGACTCGAGTGGCCGCGTGCTGATCGCCGACACCAGCCGACGCTGCGTGCGCATGGTCGACGGGAGCGGGAACATCAGCCAGCTCGCCGGAACCGGGACTTCCGGGTCCACCGGTGACGGTGGCCCTGCCGTCGCGGCGTTGTTCACGACCCCGAGTGACGTGAGCACCAACGCGTCGGGTGACGTCTGGATCACCGACACCGGGAGTGACCGGATCCGCCGGGTCGAGGGCCCGGTCTAGATGTACCCTTGAGGCACCGCTCGTCAGGCGCCGCTGTCCAGCAAGCCGTTCCGACGGGCGATGGCTACCGCCTCCAGTCGGGAATGGGCCCCGAGCTTGGCGATGAGCCGCTGCACGTGGTTCCGCGCGGTGTTCAGGCTGATGAACAGCCGCTCCCCGATCTCCTTGGTCGCGACCCCGTCGGCGAGGAGCATCAGCACCTCGGACTCACGAGTGGTGAGGCGGGAGCTTCCACGCCCCCGGGGTGAGAGCGTCGCGAGCCGGGTGGTCGCTTCGGCATCGATGCCCACCCGGCCGGCACAGACCGCCCGCACCGCGCCGACGAGGTTCTCGATCCCCTTGTCCTTGGTGACGAAGCCCGCACACCCGGCCGCGAGCGCGGAGCGCAGGAGCGACTCGTCCTCCTGGCCGGTGAGCATCACGATCTGGACGTCGGGAAGGGCCGCTCGGAGCCGATTGGCGACCCCGATGCCGTTCTCGCCCGGAAGGCGGTAGTCGAGGATGACGACGTCGGGGTGACGCTCCGTGGCCAGCTCGAGGGCCTCCCGGCCGGAACCGGCGATCCCGACCACCGAGAAGTCGATTTCGGCCTGGAGTGACACCCGGAGCAGCTCGGCGAACATCGTGTGGTCGTCGACGAGGAGCACCCGGGACGGCGCATCGCCGGGCGCTTCCTGTGCCTCGTCGAGCTCGACCACGGGTCCAGGCTACGGCGTGGTCGCGCAGCCGCCGTTCCTCCGTGAGTGACGCGATTGCATCAAATCTGAAGGAGGTGCGCACGCGCCTACTGCCCCACGCTCCGTGGCCGATGTCTCTGGGGACGGGAAGCCAGGAGGGCGGCCCGCTACTGGGAGGAA
>JANOWV010000589.1:0-2582 GCA_031418075.1 Actinomycetes bacterium | reverse complement strand
GAGCAACAGCTACGGCCCCGGCGACAGCGTCTCGATCATCCGAGGGATCTACGCGTACCACGTGAACACGCTCGGCTACTGCGACATCGCGTACAACTTCCTCCTCGACAAGTACGGACAGACGTTCGAAGGCCGCCGGGGTGGCACCGACAAGCCGATCATCGGGGGTCACTCGGGCGGCTTCAACACCTCGTCGGCCGGGATCGCGGTCCTCGGGACCTACTCGTCGGCGAACGTCCCGACGAGCACCTGGAACGCGCTCGTGACCTTGTTGCGCTGGAAGCTCAGCATCTCGAATGTCGACCCGTCCCTCGGCTTCACGACGGTCGTGGCATCGTCGCCATGCAACTGCATGCGCTGGCCGGCCGGAACGACGGTGTCGTTCCCGAACGCCATCGTGGGGCACCGAGATCTCGACACCACCGAGTGCCAAGGCAACGCGTTCTGGTCCAACCTCGGATTGCTACGGCCGCAGGTGCAATCGGGGATCGTGTTCCCGACGACCACCACGTCGTCGACGACCACGACGACCAGCACGACCACGACGACCTGACACGACCTGGCGCGACCGGATGTCCTGGCTGCGGTGCCCGCGGACGAACCAGGTTGTCTGCGCTCAGCTCGCCTGGGCGAGGTCCCGGTCGGTCTGGCGAGCGCGTGCGAGCGCGTCCCGGGCTGCGGCGATGCCCTGTTGACCGACCCGGCGGGTCTGGTCGTCGAGGCGCCATTCGCTGTGCCAGCGGGCCGGCCGACGGGTCGCGGTGGCGCGTCTGCTGACCCGCGCCGTGGTGCGACGACGGGGACGCTCGGGGGCCCCCGGGGGCACTGCAGTGGTGGCCTCGGTGTCGACGAGGCGGAGCTGGGTGGTCATGCAAGGAGTATCCCCGGAGGGTGTGACAGGTATTCCCGGCTGTGACGTCTGCCACCTCGGATCGGCCGGAAACCCAGTGTTCGCCTCAGATCCCCCAGGCTCAGATCCCCAGGCTCAGATCCCCAGGGTCGTTCGGACGCTGCCCGCCATCGTCTCGCCGAAGCGCCGGGCACCCGACGAATAGACCGGCGGGCAGGCGAAGGGCTCCTTCACTGGGCAGAAGTGATTGCTGTCGGGGCTCCGGACGACGATCTTCCCGTCGGCGCGACAGCCGCGGGCGGCGGTCTCGTCGGGCAGGCACGGGAGCTCCCAGGCGAACGTCCCGGCAGTGGTGACCGCACCGCGGGGCTCGGGAACCCAGGTGCCCCCGCGGGTCGTCGTGACCGCCTCGAGGGCGGCATTGAACGCAAGCCCGTCGGAGATCTGGCTCGGCGGCGCGGCGACGACGAAGACGTCCGCGGCGTCGACGAGCTCGGTGATCCGGTCGAACGCGAGGTCGAGGTCCGTCGCGTACTTCGCCGCGATGTCACCGACGCCCACCATGCAGCCGGTGATCGCGTTCCCGGTGAACTGCAGCACGACCGCCTCGGCGCGGAGTGCCGCGAGATCGCTGCGCATCTGCGGTACCCAGTCGCAGAGTGCGACACCGCCGAAGACGTGCTCGGTGGCCGTGAGACCGGAGCCGTTCATCCCCGAGGCGAATGTCGCGCCGGCCTCGACCGAGAGCGAGTCGCCGTACAGCACGACGGTCGGCGGCGGCGGTGGCGGCGGGGGCGCGGGTGCTACTGGAACGCACGCCGCACCGACGAGCGCGAGTCCGAGCACGAAGCCGAACGTGCGCATCCGACGTCCGACGAGCTCCCCGATCACAGCGCCGCCAGCACCTGGTCGGCGAAGGTGTCGAGATAGCGGCGCGCACCAGGGGAGTAGACGGGCGGGCATGTCAGCTGCGGGGCGATCGGACAGAAGCCGCGGCCGTCGGGCGAGCGCACGGCGATGGTGTTCGCAACGAAGCGGCATCCCATCGCCACGGTCTCACTCGGGAGGCAGGGCAGGTCCCATGCATACGCGCCCACCGTGGTGACGGCCGCGGCGGCGTCGATGAAGGTGGCCTGGGTCGATCCGGCGTGCGCGGTCTGCCACGTGGTGACGATGTCGGCGAGCGCCTGGTTGAACGCGAGCTGGGCGGGCTCGTCGACACCGAGGCTCGCGCTCCACCGGACGGGCGACGAGAGCACGATGACGGTCCGGCCGGGGTCGGCCGTGAGCGTGTCGAGGGCATCGGCGAGGTCGGCCCCGTAGGCCGCGGTCCGCGCTGGGTCGGTGGTTGCCGCCGACATGCATGGCGTGGACGTATCGCCGGTGAACTGCAGCACCGCGACATCGAGGTCGGGGTTCGTGGCGTCGGTCGTGATCGACGGGAGGACGTCGCAGACCGCGAGCCCGTCCCCGGCATGCTCCAGGACCGACGACGTGCCGGCGAGCCGCCCTGCGAGCAGGACCCGCACTTCGGCCGTCAGCGCGTCGCCGTAGACGACGACGCGAATCGGGTCGGTCGGAGGTGGCGTCGGGGGGACTGCAGGCGGCGCCGGTGGCAGGCACGCCGCGAGGACGAAGGAGAAGACGACCGCGACAGCGGCTGTGGTCGTTCGCCGACGACGGTTCGAGACCGGAAGCATCTCCCTCAGTATCGCCGGTACCGCCCCGCGCG
>JANOWV010000588.1:0-1860 GCA_031418075.1 Actinomycetes bacterium | reverse complement strand
CTCGTCGAGGATGAGCAGGATGCCGTGCCGGTCACAGACCTCGCGGATGCTCTGGAGATAGCCGTCGGGCGGCACGATGATGCCGTTCGTCCCGGTCACCGTCTCGAGGATGATCGCGGCGACAGTGTGCGCTCCCTCGTACTGGAGAATCTCCTCGATGTGCGGCGCCCCGGTACAGACCGGGCAGGGATTGGGGTGCCCGGCGGGGCAGCGGTAGGTGTATGGGTCGAAGGCCCGGACGATCCCCGCCATCCCCGGCTCGACGGGCCAGCGGCGCGGGTCACCGGTCAACGAAACCGCCCCGTGCGTGGCGCCGTGGTAGGAGCGGTAGCGCGCGATGATCTTGTGGCGGCCCGTGACCATGCGGGCGAGCTTGATCGCGTTCTCGTTGGCCTCGGCACCACCGTTCGTGAAAAAGGAGACCGAGAGGTCGCCGGGCGTGACCTCTGAGAGCATTCGGCCGAGCTGGGAGCGCGACTCGTTCGCCATCGGCGGCCCGATCGTGCAGAGCTTGTCGGCCTGATCCTTGATCGCCTGGATGATCTTCGGATGCTGGTGCCCGATGTTGACGTTGACGAGCTGGGAGGCGAAGTCGAGGTACCGCTTCCCGTCGTAGTCCCAGAAGTGGCGGCCCTCGGCACCCGCAACCGCGATCGGGTTGATCGCGTTCTGCACGGACCACGAGTAGAGAACGTGCTCCTTCGCGTCGGCGACGATCTGCGCGCCGAGATTCGGGTCGGTCTCGATCAGGGACATGAACTCGCTCCTCGCATCGTGGATTCCGCGATGATCGTACCGCGGTCGCCCTTGCGCGCGCCAGCCGTCGCGTACAAGATGGTGGGATGGGGATCACCTTTGACACGACTCGTGCAGCGGACTTCCTGCTCGAGCGCGACGACGCGCTGGCGGCGCTCCACGATTCGCTCGCTGGCGCGCATACGGGTCACGGCAGGGCGCTCCTGGTCTCAGGGGAGGCCGGGGTCGGCAAGACGTCGCTCGTACGGTCGTTCTGCCAGGGCCTCGATCCGCGAACGGCGGTGTACGCCGGCGCGTGTGACGCCCTCTCGACCCCACGCCCCCTCGGACCACTGCTGGACCTCGACGAGGACGGCAGTACCTTCTCAGCTCTCGTACGGCTCGGCGCGCCGCCGTCCGAGGTGTTCGCCACCCTGCAGGACCTGCTCACGGAGCAGCCGACCGTCCTCCTGATCGAGGATATTCACTGGGCCGACGAGGCCACCCTCGATGTGCTGCGCCTCCTCGTGAGAAGGGTCGAGACGCTCCCCGTACTGGTCGTCATGACGTATCGCGACGACGAACTCGACCGCACGCACCCCGTACGCATCCTCCTCGGAGATCTCGCGACCGTGGCTGCGGTTGACCGCCTCCACCTCGACGTGCTGTCCGCCGACGCCGTCGCCCAGCTCGCGTCCGGGCATGCGATAGACCCTGTCGAGCTGCACCGGACAACGGGCGGAAACCCGTTCTTCGCAACCGAGGTACTCGCCTCCGGAAGCACATCGATTCCGATGACCGTTCGCGACGCCGTTCTTGGACGAGCAGCGGCACTCGATCGCGACGCAATACGGATGCTCGAGGCCGTCGCGCTCACGCCTCCGCGAGCGGAGCCATGGCTGCTGGAGAGGGTCGCCATCGAGGCGGTGGGCCGACTAGAGGACTGCCTCGACTCCGGGCTCGTTACGAGCGACGAGCGCGGGGTCGCGTTCCGACATGAGCTGGCGCGCATCGCTATCGAAGACGCGATGACTCCGACCCGTCGCCGTGCACTGCACCGTCGGATCCTCGCGACCCTCGCCGACCGTCCAGCCGGTGAGCTCGACTACGCGCGGCTCGCCCACC
>JANOWV010000587.1:0-1533 GCA_031418075.1 Actinomycetes bacterium | reverse complement strand
GTGACGCCGGGGTCCAGGTCGATGCGGTTCGTGGGCTGCGGTAGGTCCTCGCCCTGCATCGTGAATGCTGCCATCCGATCGCGCATCGGGGAGTCGACCATCCCGCGGGTGTGGTGTTCCCCCATCGGGAGGTGCACCGCTTCCATGATCGGGTGCGCGGCACCACCGTGCTCCACGATCCCGCCCCGGAAGTACGGGAGGTCGGCATCGCGCGCCGCCGCCAGCGTGATGTCGTCGAGCAGCATCGGATCGTCCATGAGATGGGTGACGGCGCGGCCGCGGTGGGCGTGCAACCGAAACGGGAAGATGCCGAGCGCCAACGTCTGGAAGTGGTACATGAGGTAGCGACCGACGACGTCGGGGTTGCCCATGCCGGAGCGGAGCAACAGCCGCGGAGTCTCGAACGCGCCCGCGCCGAGGACCACGTGCTCAGCCGATACCTCGTGCACCTCGCCCTGAGCGTCGAGGTAGCACACTCCGGTGGCTTGGCGACCGGCGGCGTCACGCAAGATCTCGGTGACGTAGGACTCGGGTCGGAACTCACAGCGCCCGGTCGCGAGTGCATGCCGGAGCGGGGCGACCGGATCGCCCTTGGCTTCGATCGGACAGCCGTAGAACGCGCAGAACCCACAGTTGTTGCACGCGGGGCGACCGTCGTACTCGACGCTGTTCACCCCGGTCGGTGCCCGATAGGGATGGAAGCCGAGGTTCGTCGCCGCCTCCGACGTGAGGACCGCGCAGAACATGTCGGGTCCCGGCGGCATGGGGTACGGACCGGAGCGCCACGCCGCGAAGGGGTTGGCCTGCGCGTCGCCGGCGACACCGACCAGACGCTCGGCCTCGGTGTAGTACGGCTCGAGCTCGTCGTAGTCGAGCGGCCAGTCGACGACGTCGGCACCTTCGATCGGCCCGAGGTCGGAGCGCGCCCGAAAGTCCACCTCGCGGAAACGGGGGAGCTTCCCGTCGGCGTGGAAGCCACCTCCTCCGACGGTCGACGGGAGGTTGTTCACCTCGCCGGTGTGGACGCGCTCGCCGTCGGCCTCCGAGTGACGGAACGTTCGTGGCTCGAGCCAGGGATCCGGACCGAGGAAGTGTCGGAAGCCGAATTTCACCTCGTCGTTGCTCACCTCGCCGAGCGGTCCGAACGGCGCGTCGAGCGAGAGCAGGTGGTTCCGACCCTTCTCGAGCATGATCACCGACTTCCCCGCCGCGGTGAACACGTCGGCCACGGTGGCTCCCGCAGGGCCGGTCCCGATGATCACGGCATCGCAGTCGCGCTCAGGCACGGCCGGTGACCTCCTCGTCGGTGTAGCCGCGCGGTTGCACGTCGCCCTCGTAGGAGATCGCACGCCACCCCGCGGTGTCGCGGTTCCCGCCGTACTCAGGCGCACCGTATGCACCTTCGCAGGCGTGGGGGTGCAGGACGAGCAGGAGCTCGGGCTGGGCTCGGAGCCGGCGAAGCCGCTCTTCGGCCGGGCTCTCGATGAAGTCTGCGCCGAGCGCAGCGAGACCGGACCGGTAGGTCTCCTGCCA